>JBNMGO010000330.1:0-2177 GCA_050872285.1 Anaerotignum sp. | reverse complement strand
GGGGATGCTGATTACGATTGCGGAGCCGGATTTACAGGTTTTGGCGGAACAGGTGCCTGCGATTCCCAATAAAATTCTGATTTTTTCTGTTGCGGCAGGGGTTGGGTTATTTCTGATGATTGCACAGATTCGTATTTTCTTCCATATTCCTCTGGCGAAAATGCTTTGGGTGTTTTATCCGCTGGTGTTTCTGCTGGCGTTTCTGGCACCGGATTCCTTTATTCCCGTTTCCTTTGACAGCGGCGGCGTGACGACAGGGCCTGTGACGGTACCGTTTATTATGGCGTTGGGGATTGGTCTGGCTACGCTGCGAAGCGACAAAAAATCGAGAGAGGACAGCTTTGGGCTGATTTCGCTTTGCTCGATTGGCCCTGTGCTGGCAGTGCTGCTGCTTGGGATTTTTTATGAACCCGACCAGGCGGTATACAGCCCGACAGAGGTGCCTGCGGTGGAAACCACAAGGGATGCGGCGCTGCTGTTCGCACATGCGATTCCCGAATATTTCAGGGAGGTTGCGGTGGCGTTGATTCCCATTGCGGCGGCGTTTGCGTTATTTCAGTTTCTGCTTCGGCGGTATAAAAGGCATCAGCTGCTGCGCGTCGGCTTCGGGTTTTTGTTTACATATATCGGGCTGGCGATGTTTCTTTGCGGCGTAAATGTCGGTTTTATGCCTGTCGGACAGATGATCGGGGCAGGGATTGCAGGCGGTAAATTTGCGTGGCTGCTGATTCCCATCGGGATGGTGATTGGGTATTTCATTGTTGCGGCGGAGCCTGCGGTGCATGTGCTGACGAAGCAGGTGGAGGAAATTTCCAACGGCTTTGTGACGGCGAAAATGATGCAGACGGCTCTTTCTATCGGGGTATGCGTTTCGGTTGGGATTGCGATGCTGCGGATTCTGACGGGAATTTCGATTTTATGGTTTCTGATTCCGGGGTATGTGGCTGCACTGGTGCTGACGCGCTATGTTTCTCCGATTTTTACGGGGATTGCCTACGACAGCGGCGGCGTTGCATCTGGCCCGATGACGGCTACGTTTCTTCTGCCCTTTGCGATGGGGGCATGCGAGGCACTGGGCGGCAATGTGATGACGGATGCGTTTGGCATTGTTGCAATGGTAGCCATGACACCGCTGATTACGATTCAGATGATGGGCTTTATCACACAGATGAAGGAGAAGGCAAAGCAGCGGTATATCGCGGTGCAGCTGAACCAACTGGAGGACGATATTCTGTATTTTGACTGAAATGGGGTGGAAAAATGAAGGATTTGAAAATAGAGCCGATGAAGCTGATGATTTCCATTGTGGAACGCGGACAGGGCAGAAATATGATTGAATTGTTCAACGGGCAGAAGCTGACACACCATTTACAGTGCGCAGGAAAAGGAACGGCGACCTCTGAAATCAGAGATTTGCTGGGACTGGACGGCGTGGAAAAGGATGTTGTGTTTACGGTTGGCAGGGGGACGATGATAAACCGCGTGATGCGCGATTTGAATAACGAGTTGCGCGGCGCGGCACGCTCCCGTGGGATTGTGTTTGATATGAAGCTGACGGCAATGGCGCATGTGACGGCGCTGGCAATACAGATGAATGTGCAGAATGAGACGGGGAGGGTGGATACGATGACGGAAGAAGGCATGGAAAACAGCATGATTCTGGTGACGGTGAACCAAGGCTTTACGGAAGAAGTGATGGAGACGGCGAGAAAGGCAGGCGCGCGCGGCGGCACGATTATTCATGCGCGCTGGGCAGGCAGCGAAAGCACCGAGGAATTTTACGGCATTACGGTGCAGCAGGAGAAGGAAATCATCGCGATTGTTTCGCCCTCCGCGAAGCGAAAGGACATCATGGAGGCAATCAACAGCAGCCACGGCATGAAAACAGAGGCGCGCGGTACGGTTTGCTCGCTTGCGATTGAGGACATGGTGCGTCTGGGGTAATGCCCGATAGAAATTGACAAAAAACGAGAAACGAATTATCATAAAAAAGACGGATGCAGGGTTTTTCTGCATACAAAGGCAGATGCAGGGAGAGAATGGAAACAGAGAAGGCAGAAGGGAGGTCAGGCAGATGTACTACAGCATTAAAAGCGGCGGATGGCAGAAGATTGCGGAGCCGACAGGGCAGGAGGAAGGTCTGCTTGGCATTTTCCCTTATGAAAAAATGCTTGCCT
>JBNMGO010000021.1:0-10143 GCA_050872285.1 Anaerotignum sp. | reverse complement strand
TCCCAACTGCGCCTGCAACAGGCTGTACTCGCCCTGCTTCTGCCGCAGGGCGGTGTTCGTTTGCTCCGCTTTGTTCTGCAATTCCGCCAAGGCAGCTTCGCTTTTCGCAATGCGTTCCTGCAAGGTTTCCTTTTCGGGACGCAAGGCTTCTGTCTCACCAATCTTCCTCTGCTTCTCCGCCAGAAGTGCTTCTTCCTGCTGTAATGCGGCTTCTGCCGTTTCCTGCGCCGTCTGCAATTCTTCCGCCAAAAGACCAAGCTTTTCACAGCCCGTGCGGAATCGTTCCTGCGCGGAAAGCAGCTTTTCCCCTGCAAGCTTTGCCTGTTCGGATGCGGTTCGCAGGGTCGCGTTGGCGGTTTCCTCCTGCGCTTTTTTCTCCTGCCATTCCGCCTGCGTGATGGCGTTTTCCGTCAGCGCCGCCTTATGGGGATGGTGCGTTGCGCCGCAGACAGGGCAAGCCGCCCCCTCCGCGAGGTTCTCCGCCAGAAAGCCTGCCTGTTCGCGCAGATAAAGCGTTTCCGCCTGCGTGGCGTCCGCCTTTGCCGCCTGCCATGCCTGCTCCGCCGCGCCGTATTTCTTCTGCATTGTCAGCAGGTCTTTTTCCTTTTTGGCAATTTCCGTTTTCTGCAGCAGCAGTGCCTTTATGCTTTCGATATACTCCCTTTTTCGGGCAATCGTCTGTTCCTGCGCCTGCTTTTCCAACAGCAGCTTTTCCTGCATAAAAAGCCGTTCCTGCCATTCCGCCTGCGCCGTTTTCTGCGCCGTAAGCGTTTCCTGCAACGTTTGTAGCTCGGCTTCGACCGCGCTTTTCTCCGCGGCAAGCCGTTCTGTCTCCTGCTTTGTTTTTTCCTTCTCGCGCACCCGTTCCGCGTCCTCTTTCAGCTTGCGCAGAAGGTTTCGTTTTTCCTCAAGCTGCGATTTTTCTGCATCCAGAAGCCGTTTTTCTTCCTGCAAAGCGGCAAGCGTTTCCTCCGCCTGCTTCTCCTTTTCCGCGTTTTCGAGCGCGGTTTTCTGCCAATTCTCCCGTGTTTTTTTCGCCGTTTTCCATGCCTGCTCCAGGGGGGAAACAAAATCAAGCGCGTCCCTCTGTTTCTTGAGCCTTGTCGTTTCCGCCTGTTTTTCGGGCAGAAGTGCCGCCTGCGTTTCCAATGCCTGTTGCGCCGCCGCGGCTTTCGCGAAAAGCTGTTCTGTTTCCGCCCCCTCGCTGATGGCGTGTTCCAGTGCGCTGATGCGTTTTTCCAATGTGCTCAGTGCTTCGTCCGTTTCCATCAGGCTCTGCTCCATTTCCTGCAAGCGTTTTTCCTGTGCGGAAAGCAGCTCCTCTCCGCCAAAAAGGGCATCCTTTTCCAGTGCTTCGCCCGTCATTTCGCTGAAATAGCCTAGCAATCGTTTTTCGCTGTCCTCTAAGGCAATGCGTTTTTCGCGCTCCGCGTCCTTGAGCCGTTTCTGAAAGGCGGCATAAAGGTCGGTATGGAAAACCCTGCGGAAAATATTGCCGCGCTCCGCGCTGTCTGCATAAAGCAGCTTCAGAAATTCCCCCTGTGCAATCATGGAAATCTGCTTGAATTGCTTTGCATCCACGCCCAGAATCGTTTCAATCTCATTTTTCACAGGCATAAAGCCCGTTGCAAGCGTTGCCGTTTCCGCGCCAGATTCCTGATACAGCGCCGCGTCCGCGCTTTCCGCCGTCATGCCCTCGCCGCGCAGCTTGGGGCGTTGATATGCAGGGTTGCGCACCACGCGATACTGTCTGCCCTGATGGGAAAACCGCAGTGCCACAAAGCTTTTGGTCTGCGGCTTTGCAAAGTCGCTCCGCATGCTGTCCACGCCGCGGTTCGAGCCGCTTGCTTCGCCGAACAGTGCAAAGCAGATGGCATCAAAGAGAGTCGTTTTGCCTGCGCCCGTGTCGCCGCTGATGAGAAACAACCCCTGTGCCCCGAGCCGTGCAAAGGAAATTTTCGTTTCTTCCGCAAAGGGGCCAATGGCGGAAATCGTCAGTTCTAATGGTTTCATGCGTTTCCCTCCATTCCCTTCCAGATGCGTTCAAGCAGTTTTTTCTGCGTTTCGTCCAGTTCCTTTTCGTTCTGCTTTTCAAAAAAGCGCGCAAATAATTCCTCAGGGCGGAGGTCTTCCGTATCCAAAAGCACCTCATCGGAAACCAAAGTCGCCTGCTGTTCAAATTCCAAGGTCATTAAATTCGGGTAAATGCGCCGCAGCTGTCCCACAGGGTCAAGCAATGCTTCGCTGTTCGTCAGGATGCAGCGGATATAATCGTCCGAGCCGCCTGTTTCCTTCCCTGCCGCAAGCAGTTCTTCCAACGGGCCTTTGATTTCCCGAAACTGCCGCTTTGTTTCCAGAGGGATAAAATCCAGAGAAACATTCCCTTTTTCCCTGAGTTCGACCACCGTAATGCCCTTTTTTCGGCGAATTTCCGAAAAGGAATACGGCATGGGCGCGCCTGCATAGCGCACCGTTTCCCTGCCCAGCTTCTGCGGATTGTGCAGATGTCCCAGTGCGGCATAATCAAAATCGAACAGCAGTCCTGCATCAATTTCATCCACGCCGCCGAGAGAAAGCGTTTCGGAATCACTGCGCTCCGCCGTCCCTCTCCACGTCACGAACTGATGCACGAGAATGACATTTCGCTTGGAAAAATCAATGTTTTCCCGTTCCAGAAGCACCTCTGCCGCCTCTGCATAGGAAGAGACTCCTTCCTCATGAAGCAGAGCGTTGACGTGTGCCGGCTTGAAAAACGGCAGCAGCCAGATTTCTACCGTGCCATATTCATCTGTTTCCGTAAAATGCGCCAGTCCCTCGCCGATGCTGCCGCTGATGTGGATGCTTTCCCTGCCGAAAATTTCCTTCCCGAATTCGAGCCGCTGTGCGGAATCGTGGTTGCCTGCAATCAGATAGGTATGCAGCTTTCGTTTGGATAACGCCGTCAGGAAATCATCCAACAGCTTCACCGCTTCTGTCGGCGGCACAGGCTTATCGTAAATATCACCGCTGATGAGCAATGCCTGCGGCTGTTCCTCGTCAATCCTTCGCAGAATTTGGGAAAGCAGTTCCCTCTGCTCCTCCAGCATGGAAAATTCATACATCCGCTTGCCCAGATGCAAATCACTGATATGAAATAGCTTCATATTTCCTCCTAAAATCTTCCGAACAAAAAACGGCATCACAGAAAAGCCCCTTTCGGAATCAGAGCCATGTCATGCCGTTTTTCTTCTCAAATTTAAAATGTCTTTGCGACCTCTGCCGCCTTTGCCTTTGCCTGCTCCATCAGCTCCGCAACAGGCCATGCGCCGATATCCAACCCTTCCGCGGCAACGCAGTCGAATTTTGCAATGCCGAAGAATTTCGCCATCTGCTCTAAGTAGCGCGCGCCCTGCTCCATGGGGGAATCCGTATAAATGCCGCCCCTTGCCGTCAGGAAAACCATGTGGTCTGCCCTGCAAAGTCCATGCAGTCCCGTTTCGTCCGAATGGAAGGTAATGCCGTCCACGCAGAGGTTTTCAATATACACCTTCAGAAGCGCAGGAAAGCTTAAATCCCAGAAGGGCGCGGCAATCACGATTTTATCCGCCGCCGCAAACTGATGCGCATAGCGGAAACGGGGATGGTCAAATTTTCCCTGTTCCAGAAGGGCTTCTCTCTGCAAAAAGAACCCATCGGAAAAATAGGATAAATTCTCATCCATCAGGCATAACTGTTCGATTTCATAATCGCCGGTTTCCTGCAATTTGCCGATAAAATACTCCGCCAGTTCCTTGGAACGGGAATTTCCCCTGCGGATACAGCAATCCACAAACAATACCTTTTTCATCATACATCCCCCTTTGATACAGAAATTCTTTTTTCCAGTATAGCATACTTTTTCTGTTTCTTCAAAGGGGCGTCCATTCTTCTCCCCACGCGGTTTCGACAAATTTTTACAGCTTTTTGCGGAACAATCCATCCTTGCTACAGCAAAGGTAAAGCTCTCCTCGGCGCTGTCTGGGCAGGCGCACCTCGCCGCTCTGCTCAGGATAGAGCCGCACAACGGTTGCCCTGTCCCACGAAACGAGTGCCGCAAAGGTAATATAATGCTCCTTCGTCATTTCATGGTCAAACGTCACATAATATTCATTGTCGATTTCCTCAATTTTCACCTCATGCGCCGCGTCTGTCTCCTGCGCCGTGAGAGGTGTCAGCTTTCTGCCGCAGCAGGAAATTTCACCGCCGCCTGTGCTCCAGAAAATATTTCCGCAATGCGCACAGCGGATAAATTTCATTCGTTTCATATTTCCGACTTCCACTCCTTTTTCCTCTAAATTTCCTTCCAGTATTTTTTCCATATCCACGCCGTAAAGCGCGGAAATATCCTTCAGCAGAGAAACATCCGGCAGACCTGCGCCCCGTTCCCATTTGGAAACCGTGCGGTCGCTAATCTGTAACATTCCTGCCACCTGTTTCTGTGTCATGCCGCGCTCCTTCCGCAGACGGCTGAGCAGTTCTCCTGTTTTTTCCAAATCCATGCTGTTCCCTCCTTCTCTCTTATCTTACTTTATCCGCTTTCGGAAAGCAACAAACGCTCCGTAGAGCCGATTTCTGCATCAAAAAAGCCCTCCAAATCTCGTTGGAAGGCTTTGCTTTTTTATGATTTTATGCACGGGGATGCGTTTTGGCATATACGTTTTTCAGCTTCTGGTTCGTCAGCTTCGTATAAATCTGCGTGGTGGAAATATCGGAATGACCCAGCATTTCCTGCACAGAGCGCAAATCTGCCCCGTTTTCGATTAAGTGCGCCGCGAAGGAATGACGCAGCATGTGCGGCGTGATATCCTCCTCAATGCCTGCGCGCTTTGCGTAGGATTTGATGATTTTCCAGAAGCCCTGTCTGGTCATCGGCTTGCCGTTGCAGTTGACAAACAGCGCGTCCTCCTCGGGAACGGAAATCATGTGTTCGCGCACCCGTTCCACATATCTCAGCAGGGATGCCTTCGCCTGTGCGCCAATGGGAATGATGCGGCTTTTTGTTTCGCTGCCGCAATGAATATATTCCAACGGCAGGTTCAAATCCGAAACCTTCAAGGAAATCAGCTCCGTCACGCGGATGCCCGTGGCATAAAGCAATTCCAGCATTGCCTTATCGCGCACCTCTTTATCCTCATCACTGCGCGGCTGTTCCAGAAGCAGCTCCACCTTTTCCAGAGAAAGAATCTCGGGTGCCTTTTTTTCCACCTTCGGCAGTTCGATATCCGCCGCAGGGTTTTCCGTCACAATGCCCTTTTTCTGCAAAAACTGATAAAAAGAACGAATCGACGCAATATTTCTGGAAACCGTTGCCCCTGCCTTCTGCTGCTTTTGCAGCTCATAAACATACGCCATCACATTCGTGCGGTTCACCTTTGCAGCATCCGAAACCCCTGCCGCCTGCATAAAGCGACAGAACCCCTTTAAATCTCTGCTGTAAGAGAGAACGGTATTTTCTGATGATTTTTTTTCTTCCCGCAAATATGCGGTGAAATCAGCAATACGTTGTTCCATTTCAACAATCCCCTTCGTCCTTAGTATCTTAAATTATACTTAGTTTTCTATGGCTTGTCGATATGATTTGCGGAAAAATGTTAATTTTGTGAACTTTTTGTGAACAATCTGCAAATTTTCCCATGAATTTTTTACAAAACAATGTTTATTTTTATCGATAGGAAACCCCTACAGCAGCAAAAGCATCCGTTCCACCCCCGAAGCCGCCGCAAGCAGCAGCACGGACACCCCGAAAAGGATACAATATTCCATCTGTTTGCGCCGCCGTTCCCGTTTCAGCGTGCGCTTGCCGCCCTCCTCCTGCCACGAAAGGAGATAATACACACAGGCGGACATCATCAGGATATAGCAGGGAATCAGGAGCAGATTCTGCGGCAGAAACGCCGTTGCGGAAAGAAACACGCCCTTCGCGCCATACGCCGCCATCATCATGGCAGAGGTGAAGCCGACACAGACACTGCGAAACAGAAACGCCGCCCCTGCAAAGAAAAGCCCCAACTGCATCCAGCCGCCCAGCCAGATGATAATATCATATTTCAGATATTTCCAGAAAATTGCCGCAAAGCCGATTTCGCTCCCATCCGCCAACGCCTGCTGCAAAAAGGCGGAAAGCTGCCCCTGCTGTCCTGCCGGCAGAAGGTTTGCCAGAAGCGCGCCGCCTGCTGTCCCCAATAAAAAAGAAAGACAGACAATGCCCACAATTTTCTGCAGCTGTCTGTCTATCCTTCGTTTCTGTTTTTTCATCGCCATCCCCCCTGATACAAGGTATGGCTCGTCTGTCTCGATTATGCGTTCTTTCTTGCCTGCCATGCAAAAAGCGCGGCAATCGTTTTTCCGTCCTTGATTTCGCCCCTATGAATCATTTCGATGGCTTCTTCCAAGGTATATTTTTCAATCTCCACAAATTCATCCGCGTCCAGCTTCTGCGTGCCTGCGGTCAGGTCTGTGGCGAAGAAAAGCTGAATTTTTTCCGTGCAGAAGCCGACAGAAGGATACATTTCGCAGAGAAATTCCAGTTTGCCTGCCTTTTTGCCCGTTTCCTCCTCCAATTCACGCAGCACGCCCTCCGCGCCGTTTTCGCCTTCTTCCAGAACGCCGGCAGGGATTTCCAAAAGCATTTCCCGAAACGGATGCCGATACTGGCGGACAAACAGAATTTTCCCATCCGTATCCACGGCAAGCACGCCTGCTGCATTTTTCTTCCGAATGACGGTTTCGCGATAGGCTTCACTGCCATCGGGCATCCGCAGCTTATCCACCGTAATCGTCACAATCTTCCCCTCGTGGGTTACTTTGCTTTCCAAAACCTCGTAGCTCATTGGTTCGCTCCCTTTCTTTTGAAAAAGGCGGTACTTCTCACGGTACCGCCTGCGTTTTCTTATTTCAGTTCCTTTACCATTTCTTCAATTCTGTCCATGCCTTTTTTGATTAACTCCATGCTCGTCGCATAGGAAAGACGGATATAATCGGGCATGCCGAAATCCGCACAGGGCACAACGGCTACATATTTCTTTTCCAGAAGAACGGACGCAAAATCCGCCGCCGTTTCGATTTTCTGCCCTTCGTAGGTCTTGCCGTACAGCCCGGAAACATCCACAAACAGATAGAACGCACCTTCGGGCTTCAGCGCAGAAATACCAGGGATGGCTTCTTCTCTTTCATAGATATAATCTCTGCGCTTTTTAAATTCCACGCACATTTCCGCAACGCAGTCCTGTGGACCATTCAGTGCAACCACAGTCGCCGCCTGTGCAATGGCGTTGGGGTTGGATGCCATGTGGGACTGCAAGGATGCCATCAGCTTTGCAATTTGCAGAGGTGCCGCCGCATAGCCGATTCTCCAGCCTGTCATGGCGTAGCTTTTGGAAACACCGTTGATGACGATGGTTCTGTCATAAATTTCCTTCCCAAGGGATGCAATGCTGATGTGCTGTTTCTCGTCTTCGTAAATCAGCTTTTCGTAAATTTCATCGGAAACCACCAGAATATCATGGCTCACTGCAAATTCTGCCACCATTTCGAGGTCTGCGCGGCTCATGACCTGCCCTGTGGGGTTGGAAGGCGTTGTCAGCACAACCGCCTTTGTTTTTGCGGAATACGCGTTTTCCAGTTCTTCCTTTGTCATCATGAAGCCGTTTTCCTTTTTGGTATAGATAATCACAGGCTCGCCGCCGGCAATGCGTACCATCTCCGCATAGCTTAACCAGAAGGGCGCAGGAATAATCACCTCGTCCCCCTCATGCAGAATTGCCATGAAGGTATTCATCAGGGAATGCTTTGCGCCGTTGCTGATGACAACCTGTGCAGGCTCGTACTCCAGACCATTGTCGCGTTTCAGCTTATCGCAGACCGCCTGTCTGAGTTCGGGTGTCCCTGCCGCAGGGGTATAGCGCGTCTGCCCGTTCTGAATGGCGTCAATGCCTGCCTGCGCGATGTGCGCAGGGGTATCAAAATCGGGTTCGCCTGCGCCGAAGGAAACCACATCCAGCCCTGCCGCCTTCATTTCAGCCGCACGGGAGGAAATTGCCATTGTTGTGGAAGGTTTGATGCTCATTGCTTTTTTCGATAATTCCATTTTCTTCACCTCATTATTTTCTTTTGTACTTATGCCTGCCGTCTGCCAAGGAAGATACGCACGCCGAAGATGCCCATCGCCGCAAGGCAGATTACCATAAATTTCAGATACATCATCGGCTTCACCTCATCGCTGAACTGAATCCCGACTTCATTGCCAAAGCTCACCGTTGCCTGATAGGCAATCACGCCGTCATTTACGGAATAGGTAATGCTGTCGCCCGTAAAGGTGTCATTCCCCTCCGCATAAACCACGTTTTCCGCAGACTGTTCCTCCTGCGTACCGGTATAAAAAGCAAGCTCCTTATATTTATCAAAAAACATGCTGCGCCCATAGGTTGCACATGCGCGTTTGCCGTCCGCCGTCTGCATGGCAAAGGTCATGCTGTTGCCATAGGTCTCGGAAAGCACTTCTCCCTCGCCGTTGACGCTGCGCGCAGCCGCTTCCTTGCGGAATACGCTTTCCAGTTCATCCGGCGTATAGGGATGCCGCCCGATGCCGTTGAACAGCAGAAAGCCTGCCAACGCAACAACCACCATCGTCAAAACGCCTTTCAGCACTGCTTTTTTTGCATTTGGTTCCATCCCGACCGCCCCTTTTCTGTTTTTCTGAAAAATATAAATGTCTCTTCTAATTTCTTATTTTATAATGATATGGCAAGAATTACAATGAAAATTTGTGAATTTCGACCGAAAAAAAGAACGAATTGTCATACAACAACATTCGTTCTTTTTTTCTTCTTCGCTGTAACAGCGGCTTATTCCGCCGTTTTCTCCGCAAAAATGCCCTGCTCCGTCTGTTCCTTTAAAACCCGAACAAATAATTCCATCGCAGGGGTAATCCATTTATTTTTATGATACACACAAAGCGCCGTTACCGTCTGCTTTTCCACCTCTGTCGGAATTTCAATCAGCGTGCCGTTTGCCAGTTCCTCTGCCACCACATGCTGCGGCA
Source organism: Anaerotignum sp. (assembly GCA_050872285.1). Classification (GTDB taxonomy): domain Bacteria; phylum Bacillota; class Clostridia; order Lachnospirales; family Anaerotignaceae; genus Anaerotignum_A. The sequence goes on along the minus strand of JBNMGO010000021.1, from coordinate 1,085 downwards.
GATATGCCACGCCAAGATTACTCAGTAGACAGCGCTTGATTGCCTCCGTTGCGCCAAGCTCCATCGTGCCGCTCAGGCGAATATCCCGTTCCTCAAGATAATGGTCAAACCGTCTCTGATACACGCCGTCCGTATCGCTGACAAGCAGGCAGATTTCCTTCCGCTGCCCTCTCGTGATAAAATCCCGTTCCTCCTCCGGCAAAGAGGGATGCCCCACCAGAACCGTCCGATATTCCTGCAAACGCTCCGCAACAATCGTGGAATTGCTGTAGCCGCCGACATTATAATGAATCCCGATATCCGCATTGCCGTTTACAATTTCATCCGTAATCTTATAGCAGTTCATTGCCTGCAGGGAAAGATGCACCTGTGGCGCCTGCCGATGAAATTCCGCAAGAACGGGCTGCATCTGATAGGTCAGAAGTGTTTCCGCCACAAGCACGCGCAGACTGCCCGTCATTTCTGCGGCTGTCTTGCCGTAGCTTTCCAGACGCTCCATATTCTCCAGAATCGCATCCACATAGGGCATGATTTCTTCTCCTGCCTGTGTCAGCACCATCTTCCGCCCGATTTTCTCAAAAAGCTTGACCCCCAATTCCTGCTCCAGCTGCTGCATCTGGAAAGTGATAGTGGATTGTGCGTAATTCAGTTTTCTTGCCGCCGCATAAAAGCTGCCTGTCTGCAAAATTGCTTTCAGAGTAGGTAAATATTTCAAATCCATAAAACTGTTTCCTCTCTTTCCTCATGTTGCTACAAGAAAATCTTACCATACTTTTCCGCTTTCGCAACTGTTTTATCTGGGCCAGAGAATCATCTGCGTACAACGGAACAGCGCAATCGTTTTCCCTGTTTTTTCATCCGTTACAACCGCATCCCAGACCTGTGTACTTCTGCCGCCATGCACCAGTGTTGCCGTGCAAAGCACTGCACCCTCGCGTACCGTTCCAAGGTGGTTGCTTTTCAGTTCAATCGTTGTAAAGCCGCTTGCCCCTTCCGGAATATGTGCCAGGCAGGCATTGCCGCAGCTTGTATCCGCAATGGTGATGACGCTTGCGGCATGCAGAAAGCCATTGATTGCCAGATGC
>JBNMGO010000232.1:0-3178 GCA_050872285.1 Anaerotignum sp. | reverse complement strand
TCCTCCATAATCTGGACGTTATAGACCCCTTCCTTCCCGGGGTGGCAATAGCCGACATTTTCAAAATTGCCGACCATATTTTTCTGGCGATACATATAATACGGCTCCATGCCCATCTTCTTGGCATATTCCGCGGAAATATCAAGCATTTCCTCCAAGGTCTGTGCCGTTGTCATGTCATGCTGTGCCAACTCCTCACGCAGTCTGGATGCACGCTTGACCGCAAGCGTATGCACCGTTACGTTATCGGGTTCTAATTTCATGATTTCTTCCATCGTATTGCGGACATCTGCGGTATCCTCCCCGGGCAGACCGAGAATCAAGTCCATGTTAATATTCCGATGTCCTTCCTCTCTTGCCTCGCGGAACACCCGCCGGATATCCTCCACCGTATGCTTTCTGCCGACCGCACGCAGGGTTTTATCATTCATCGTCTGCGGATTGATGGAAATGCGGTTCACGCCGTATGCCTTCAAAAGCCGCAGCTTTTCTCTTGTAATCGTATCGGGACGACCTGCCTCAACGGTATATTCCATGCTCTCATCGGGATGGAACAGCTCCTCCACCTTTTTCAGCAGGCGTTCCAGCTGTCTTTCATCGAGAGAGGTTGGTGTGCCGCCGCCGATATAGATATTCTTCATCACAAATTTTCTGCTATATGCCGCAAGCCAATCCAATTCCTTGAACATGGCATCCAGATATTCATCCACCCGATTTTTATACTGATGGAGCGGATACGCCGTAAAGGAACAGTACAGGCATCTGGTCGGGCAGAAGGGAATCCCGATATACAGGCTGATTTCCTCCGGACGATTGCCTTCCAGAATCTTCCGCTCCGCCTTCGCCACCTTCAGTGCCAGTGCCGCCTTATGCGCCATAACGAGATATTCCTCTGTCAGGAAAGCAAGACATTCCGCATCTGTTTTTCCTTCCTCAAGCAAAATGCTGATTAGCTTTGCAGGACGTACCCCCGTCAAGAGTCCCCATTGGGGGCGAATCCCCGTTTCCGCTTTCAGCAGTTCATAAATCGTCCGCTTGATAATGCGCTTCTGTTCCTTTTCCGTCAGCGTTTTTTCATCATATTCCATCGACCATGCGGAAACCTTCTCCCCACGGCGATAAAGCATTGCCGAAGCAATGCCCTCTTTCATCTCGCTTTTTACGGTTATTTCCGCATCCGTCACCACATCCGTGCGGATATAGTGGCGGTTCGCCAGAAATACCTGTATCATTGTCTGCACATCGTTCTGCAGGCTATGCCCTTCCAGAACATAGCTGATGGTTTCTGTATCCATACGCATCAGAACAGCTTCTCGCTGTCTAACAGCAGTGTAACAGGGCCATCATTTACCAGTGCAACCTTCATATCTGTCTGGAAAATGCCATGCTGCACCTTCTTAATGTCCAGTGTTTCTGCCTTTGCACACAGCTGATCAAACAATTTGCTTGCAATTTCGGGTGCTGCACCGCCGCTGTAGCCGGGGCGTCTGCCCTTTCTTGCATCCCCGTACAGAGTAAAGTTCGGCACAATCAGCAGTTCCCCTTCAATATCCATCAGAGAAAGGTTCATCTTGCCGTTTTCGTCCTCAAAAATACGCAGATTGATGACCTTATCCAGCATATAATCAATGGTTTTTTCGGTATCTGTCCCCAGCATGCCGAACAGCACCATAATCCCCTTGCCGATTTCGCCAACCTTCTGTCCGTCAATCGTTACGCTTGCTTCTGTAACTCTCTGTAATACTGCTCTCATTTCTTCCTCCTAAAAAACTATCCAAATCAGCCTAAGCCGGAAACACGTTCCACCTCAATCACGTCGCGCAGGTTTTTCAGCCTTGTAACCACACGCTCCAGCTGTTCCTTTGTCTTAATTTCAATCGTGACATTAAAAATTGCCAGCATATCCTTCGTTGTTCTTACGTTAAAGCCCTTTACGGAAATATCATCATCCGCCAGCTGACGGCTGATTTCCACAATCAGACCAACCCTGTCATTCGCCGTCACCTTCAGCTCTGCCAGATAAGAGGTATTGCTTTCCCCCTTGGCAAACTGCGTATCCCATTCGGCATTGATTAAGCGTCCGCGCTCCTCATTGCTCAGGTTAATGACGTTAATGCAGTCGGTACGGTGAATCGTCACCCCTCTGCCGCGCGTCACAAAGCCGATGATTTCATCCCCGGGCACAGGGCTGCAGCATTTGGAAAAGCGCACCGCAACATCCCCAATGCCTTCCACCACAACGCCGCTCTTGCTTTTATGCTTTTTCACAGGCTTCTGGTCGATGGTCTTTTCAAAATCCTTGAGCGCATCCTCCGCCGTCTGTGTCTTTCTCTTTTCCTTTAAATATTCATCCTTTAAGCGGTTGACAACCTGCCCTTCCTTCATGCCGCCGTAGCCGACAGCAGCCAGAAGTGCATCCCATGTCTTGAAATCGTATTTCACCAGAACGATTTCTTCCCATTCGGGGCGCAGCAGATCCTGTGGCTGATATCCCTTTTTCTTGATATCCGCCAGAATCATTTCTCGTCCGCGGATGATATTTTCTTCCTTTTCTTCCTTCTTGAACCACTGCTTGATTTTCGTTCTTGCCTGCGCGGTTTTGACAATGGCAAGCCAATCCCGATTCGGACCCTTGGAATTCTGGGAAGTAATAATCTCTACGATATCCCCGTTCTGGATTTTATGATCCAACGGGACAATTTTATTATTCACCCTTGCGCCGACCATCTTATTGCCGACAGCGGAGTGAATCATATATGCAAAGTCAATCGGGGTAGAGTCCTTCGTCAGCTGAATAACATCCCCCTGCGGCGTAAAGGCATACACCTGTGTACTGTAGATATTCAAGTCCAGCTTGATGGTATCCAGATATTCCTTGTTATCGGACATATCCTTCTGCCATTCCATAATCTGCCGCAGCCACGCCAGCTTTGCTTCCTTGCTCTTCTGTGCCTTGCTCGATTTTTCGTTTGCTCTGCCCTCTTTATATTTCCAGTGCGCGGCGATACCATATTCACTCGTGCGGTGCATCTCCCAGGTACGAATCTGCACCTCGAACACCTGCCCATGGGGGCCAATCAGCGTATTATGCAATGACTGATACATATTCGGCTTTGGCATGGCAATGTAATCCTTAAACCGCCCGGGCATGGGGGTATACGCCGTATGCACAATCCCC
>JBNMGO010000102.1:0-5522 GCA_050872285.1 Anaerotignum sp. | reverse complement strand
TATTTTTCAGCTGAATATAGCCTGTTTTGTCACTTCTGGTGTAGGTCATTTTGCTGACAGTCCCCTTGAGAGAGGAGCTGCTTGTGCTGCTGTCCTTTGTGTTGCCTGTGATTTTTGTCAGGTTGCCCTTATTATCCAGTGTCACGGAAACAGTGATGGTTGTTTTATCATCCTGAGATTGTGTATACAGGTCATACAGCTCCTTGAGCGAATAGCTCTTATTATCCACGCGGATGGTTACGTTATCATCATCGGAAAGGGAATAGGTGCTGTCCTTATCAATGACGATCGTGCCGTCCTTATTGGTTTTGCTGTAGGTTACCTTTGTCAGGGTGCCGCTGGTTTTCTTGGCTTCCTTGTAGGTTGCTTCCAGCTTGGTGATATGCAGGCTGCTGTCCAGTGTCAGGGTGACATCGATGGATGTGCCTGCCTTATACAGCTTTACAATATCGCTCATGGTGGCGGAAGAACCGTTCAGTGTGATGGTCGCGCCATTGGAGGCGAGCATATAATAAGCTGCGCTGTCCTTGAGGTTGACATAGAAATTTGTCACCGTTGCAACCGTACCCTTCTGTGTGGAAGTGGTAGGGTTAGTGGGTGTTGTCGGATTTGTCGGATTTGTAGGCTCTGTGGGTGTGGTTGCCTTTTCCAGTACACTGTACAGATTTGTGACCAGAACTGCGGTTTCGGTGCGGTTCAGTGTCTTTTTAGGGTTGAATTTATTCGTATCATCCCCATTGACTACGCCTACCTTTTTCAGCAGGGCAACATAAGGCTTTGCCTCTGTGGAAATACTGCTGTTGTCCTTGAAGGTGGTTGTGGTTTCATTTGCTTTATAGGAAGAAACCCCTGTGGTCAGGGCGCGCCCAAGGATGGTTGCCGCCTGTTCTCTTGTGGCAGGCAGGTTAGAGCCGTTTTTCATGAAGCCGCTCAGATTGGACGTAGCCAGAATACCGTTTTCCAGACAGTAGGAAACGGCAGGATATGCCCAGCTTTGGATGCCGTAAGCACTCATGACGGGTGTCCATTTCTGTGTTACGCTGTCATCCGCCTTTGCCTTGCCTGTCTGAAGCAGAAGCTTATACGCCATCTGACAGGATTCGGACAGAGAAACGGAATCTCTGGGACGGAAATAGGTTTTGCCGTTTCTGGTTTCCCCAACAACCAGACCCAGGCTTGCCGCTTTATTGATGGATGCTTCGGCACCTGCCCAGGGTGCCTGATTCATATCCGCAAAGGCTGCGGCATAAACGGAAAGCGGCTGACACGCCAGCATAGCCGCTAGAGCCAGTGCAACGGTGTGTTTTGTCTTTTTCATAGAGAATACCCTCCTTTTCTTTTCATCAGTAGTAAGATTATAACAAATTATTTTCTGCTATAGCAACAGTATACAACAAAATTACAGAATTTTGTAAAATATAGGTAAATTTAAAAAACTCTTAAGAATTTCGCCGCCTGCATATTTCGGAGGGGAAAAGCATAGAGTATCCATAAGAATATCTGGGAGGAATGGGCGGATGAAGAACAATGGGAAGGGGCTTTTGGCGGCACTGCTGACGCTTGTGCTTTCGGTCAGTGTGGGCTTGCCCGTTTTTGCGGCAGAAACGGATGCGCTGCAACTGGAAAGCAAAAGTGCGGTGCTGATGGATGCAGGCACGGGAACGGTTTTATATGAAAAAAACAGCCACGAGGCAATGCCGCCTGCCAGCGTGACAAAGGTGATGACACTGCTGCTGATTTATGAAGCCGAAGCGGCAGGACAGTTTGGATGGGAGGACGCGGTGCAGGTGAGCGAACACGCGGCAAGCATGGGCGGTTCGCAGGTTTTTCTGGAGCCGGGCGAAACGCAGACGGCGGCAGAGCTGACGAAATGTATCGCGATTGCTTCTGCGAATGATGCGGCGGTTGCCATGGCGGAATTTGTGGCAGGCAGCGAGGAGGCCTTTGTGGAGCGGATGAACAAAAAGGCAGAGGAATTGGGCATGCAGGAAACGCATTTTGTCAATGCCTGCGGATTGGATGTGGACGGACACGAAACCAGTGCGTATGATATCGCGCTGATGAGTCGGGAGCTGATGACGAAATTCCCTGAAATTCAGAAATATACCACCACATGGCAGGATACCATCATACATAAAACGCGGAAGGGCGAATCCGAATTTGGCTTAACGAATACGAATAAGCTGATTAAATGGTACGAGGGGGCAACGGGGCTGAAAACAGGCTCAACGGGCAAGGCACTTTACTGCCTTTCGGGGACGGCGGAGCGAAACGGGCTGCACCTGATTGGGGTTGTCATGGCGGCGCCTGATTTTAAGCTGCGCTTTCAGGAAACCATGAAGCTTCTGGATTACGGCTTTGCCAATTACAGCGTGGAAAAGGGTCTGCCTGCCGGGAAGGAAATGGGGCGCATCCCTGTAACAAAGGGGATGAAGGACAGCGTTTCGGCTGTGGTGAAGGAAGAAATTTCCGTTCTGCTGAAAAAAGACGCCGGCGGCGAATGGGAAACGAAAACGGAGCTTCTGCCTGCCATGGATGCGCCGGTTGCGGCAGGGGAAAAGGTCGGCGAGCTGGTTTATCTGATTCATGGAGAGGAGGTCGGCAGGACGGATTTAATTACGGCGGAGGCGGTCGAAAAAGCAAATATCAATGTGATGCTGCAACGGATGTTAAAACACTGGTTCTAAAGGGGGCGTTTCGCCCCTTTTTTATTGGTAAGAATAATCATTGTTGTTTGCATGTGAGTGTGTTAAAATAGAAACAATGAGTCTGATTTTCCGTCTGATTTTTCAGATTTGACGAGAATGAATACAGAGGTGAACATAAGATGATGTCTGGAAAATCAAAATATACGATGCAGAAAAAGAAAATGGCGCAGCGCAGAAGACATTCTCAGGATGCGATGAAACGGGAACGGCGGAAGTTTCGCGCCCTGTGCATGAATTATACGGCGGCGCTGGAAAATGAAATCAAAACATTACAGAACATTCACGGGGCATTAGGCTCCGGCGGATGGAAATTCAAATATAACCGTGCAGGAGAGATGCTTTCCTGCTATTGGTCAGATACGATGCGGCAGATGCTGGGCTTTTCCTCAACAGAGGAATTTCCGGATGTATTTGAAGCATGGGCGGACCGCCTGCATCCGGAGGACAGAGAACGAACCCTGCAGGCATATCGGGCTGCTGTGGCGGATGCGACCAGTCAGACGATTTATGATGAGGAATACAGGGTGCGCGTGAAGGACGGAACCTATCATTGGTTTCGGGCGGCAGGGAAGCTATCCCGCAGAGAGGACGGCTCCCCGATTGCCTTTGACGGCGTTTTTATCAATATTGACGAAAAGCACCGTACCAGTGAGCAGCTGCACCGCGCTTTGCAGGAGGCAGAGCAGACCCGAAACGAACTGCTGCTGGAGCATGAGGTGCTTTCTGCAATCAGCCGCGGGTATTTTTTCATCCATCGGATTGATTTGGCGCAGGATTTTTATGAGGAAATCTCCAGCCATGAGTATGCGATTCACCGCCTGACGGGACACAGCGGAAGGGCGCAGGAAAAGCTTTATGAAATCTGCGACAGCATTGTTGCGGCGGAATACCGTAAATCCGTCAGAGCATTTTTTGATTTATCCACGGTTCCGGAAAGAATGCGGAAAACGGATATGATTGAAATCGAATATCTTGCGGCGGACGGAAACTGGCATCTGGCGCGTTTTATTGAAAAGAAGCGCGATATCAGCGGACGGGTGACGCATATTCTTTATGCGACCAGAAACGTCAATCAGCAGAAGCAGCAGGAAATGGAAAAGGAACGCCTGCAAAGAGCCTATCAGGATGCGGAAAACGCAAATGCGGCAAAAACAACCTTCCTGCTGAATATGTCGCACGATATCCGTACCCCGATGAATGCGATTCTGGGGTACGCGCAGCTGATGCAGCAGAAGCTGACCGACCCTGAGCTGCTGCATTATCAGAATATGATAGAGCAGTCGGGGAATCTTCTGCTTTCCATTATTAACCATGTGCTCGATATGGCGCGGATTGAAAGCGGCAAGATGGAACTGGATGAAAGCTATCATGAAACAGGAGAAATCGGCAGCGTGATTTGCAGCATGTTTGAGATGGAAGCGAAGCAGAAGCAGCTGACGCTGATTCATACGGTTGATATCAGACATTCGCATATTTTATGCGATAAAACGAAAATGCAGGAAATTCTGACGAATATCGTCAGCAATGCAGTGAAATATACACCTGCCGGCGGCACGGTAACGATTGCCTACAGAGAGCTGCCCTGCGAGAGAGAAGGCTATATCAACATCGAAACCGTTATTGCGGATACGGGCATCGGCATGAGTGCGGATTTTCTGCCGCACCTGTTCGATTCCTTTTCCCGCGAGCGAAATACAACCGCCGCAAGGGTGGCAGGCTCGGGTCTGGGGATGTCTATCGTGAAAAGTCTGGTTGACCTGATGGGCGGCACCATTACGGTGGAAAGCGAACCGGGCAAGGGCTCGAAATTTACCGTAACCATTCCGCATAAGGTGGCGGAAGCGGCGTATTACGAGAAAAAGGAACTGGCGAAGGCGCAGAAACACGTTGATTTTTCGGGCAAGCATGTTCTTCTGGCTGAGGATAATGACCTGAATGCCGAAATTGCGATTGCCATTCTGGAAGGCATGGGCTTTACCGTGGCGCGCGCGGCGGATGGGATTCTCTGCGTGGATCAGCTGGAAAAGGCACCTGCCGGAACGTATGATTTGATTCTGATGGATGTGCAGATGCCGAATATGGACGGCTATAAGGCAACACAGGTGATTCGCAGCCTTTCGGACAGAAAAAAAGCCGCTATCCCGATTCTGGCAATGACGGCGAATGCCTTTGCGGAGGATAGGAAGAAAGCATTTGCATACGGCATGAACGGACATATTACAAAGCCGATTGATGCGGCGAAGATAGCGGAAGCAATTACAGCAGTATGGAACGGCATGGAGACCGTGGAAGAAGGAAAGCGTAACGGATGAGAAAAGGCTTGAGCAAGGGGGCTGTTTGATGAAGGATAACGAGGAAGGTATAAAAATGGAAGTGCAGAAATCGCAGGATGCGAAAAAATATGAGGAATTGCAGAACATCATTCTTGCAGTGGATGAGGTAATGGAAAACACCGCCCTTCTGGACAGCATCAAAAGCGAAAAGGAACTGGAACAGGTGATGCCCGTATTGCTGGCATCTCTGGGAGGCTACGCGCAGGCGGACCGTTCCTATATTTTTGAATTAAAGCCGGATTCCACAGAGCTGCTGCGGATGACGCATGTCTGGTGCGCCGAAGGTATCTCGCCGACAATCAGGGAAACAGAGGGTTTGCCGCTTTCTGCTGTGCCGAATTGGCTTTCCATTCTGAAACGGGACGGCGCGGTTGTTGTTTCTGATTGGGAAGAAGGACAGGAAAGCTGGCCTGAGGAATATCAGCTGTTTTCGGGGATGGGAATCAGAAGCATCATCATCCTTCCGCTCATTTCCGGCGGC
>JBNMGO010000040.1:0-8230 GCA_050872285.1 Anaerotignum sp. | reverse complement strand
ATCGTATCGGGCAGGAAAACCCTCTGCAACGCCTGTCCCTCCGCGGTTTCGGCAGGCGGCTCCGTCACAAAGGAAAGGCTCGCCTCCTTCTCCTCGCCAATTTCCGCAGGGGGTACTTCTTTTTCTGCCGCAAATGCTCTCTGGGCAACCGCAACAACGGGCAGCCCCTCAATCTGGGCAGGAATATGCAGTTCCGCACAGCGACCATGCAGTTTTTTCAGCACCACGCCGCCCTCTTTTTTTTCGTATTCAATCTGTATGGACAAATTCTCTTTTGCCATTGGAATTTTCCTCTCTCTCGTCCACTTTTTGCCTGTCCGCTTTCGCGATTTTTTCGTGTCCTTTCCCTATCCACTCTGTCCGCTTTGTCTATCTTCTGTCCGCTCTTTTTCATACTGTATCCATTATATTCTCCTTGAAACAGACTGTCAATTTCGGCATAAAAAAGCCCTCCAAAAAGGAGGGCTTGATATTCTATGTAAGCAGAAATTATCTCAGGTTTGCTTTCAGAACTTCCGCAATCTTTGTGATACCTTCAACAATCTTGTCTTCGGGCATGCAGGAGTAGTTCAGACGGAAGTGGTTTTCCTTACCGCCGTTGGGGAAGAAGCTGCCGCCGGGAACGTAAGCAACGTTCTTTTCCAGACACTGAGGCGCGATCACCTTAGCATCCATGTATTCGGGCAGTACGCACCATGTGAACAGACCGCCTTCGGGATGTGTGAATTTTACTTCCTTAGGGAAGGTTTCTTCCATTGTTTTCAGCATAGCGTCACGTCTCTTTACGTAAACAGCTTTGATTTTTTCAACGTGTGCATCCAGGTCGTTGTCTTCCAGGAACTGATTTGCGATCAGCTGGTCGATTGTGGAGGACTGCAGGTCAGCACCCTGTTTGATGAAGTTATATTTGCCCAGAACTTCGGGATTTGTTGCACAAACCCAACCAATACGCAGACCGGGAGCGAAAATCTTGGACATTGTACCCAGGAAGATTACCAGATCCTTTGTATCCATGGATTTCAGGGAAGGCAGGAATTCGCCTTCGAAACGCAGTTCGCCGTAAGGGTTATCTTCGATAACGGGAACTTCGTATTTGTTCACCAGTTCCATGAATTTCTGTCTTCTTTCCAGAGTCCATGTTTTACCTGTGGGGTTCTGGAAATCGGGGATAACGTAAATCATTTTTACGTTTTCTGTTGTAGCCAGAATCTTATCCAGCTCTTCGGGAATCATGCCGGCATCATCTGTAGGAACTTCTACGAAAGTAGGTTCGCAAGCCTTGAACGCATTGATTGCGCCCAGATAAGAGGGGCTTTCAACCAGAACAACATCGCCGGGGTTCAGGAATACACGAGCGGAGAAATCCAGACCCTGCTGAGAACCGCTTGTAATCAGGATATCATCGATGCTTACATGGATACCGTTTTTCGCTGCCATTCTTGCAACGATTTTTTCACGCAGGGATGCAAAACCGTCTGTACCTGTGTACTGCAGCGCAACTTTGCCCATATCATCCATTACCTTACAAGCTGCTTCCTTAACACCTTCTGTGGGGAACAGTTCGGGTGCGGGCATACCGCCTGCGAAAGAGATAACTTCGGGTTTCGCTGTCAGTGCCAGCAAAGCTCTGATTTCGGAACCTTTCAACAGGTTCATTCTGTCTGCAAATTTAACTGCCATTGGATCTTCCTCCTTAAGAATATAAAATGAATACGTGCATTAGTGTCAGACAACAATAAAGGAATTTTCTTTTATTTTGGCAAAATATCAAAAATCTTCCTTCATACCGTTATTAAAACACAAAAATTGAACAAAGTCAATCCCTTCCGCCATTTGTACAAAAACAAAAACAACCAAAACAAAGAAATGATTTTCCCAAATTTTACATCAATTCGATATTTTTAGCAAACCGATAGAAAAATCGTATACATTGTACTTCCGTAGGAGAAATAGGAAAAGAAGTTTTATTTTTTCCGCATCTTTTCATGTTACTTTGCCATAGTTTATGCTATAATGAGAAAAATTGGGTTTCTGCGCCCATATTGATGCACAGAACAAAGTACATTTTATCATTTCATGACAGGGAAATCAAACATAGACAGGGTGTGAACCATGGAAGTTTTCAAAAACATTTTCGACAACCTCGGTATCACGGAATTCGCAAGGCCCTCGCTCGGCATTTCCGATATTCTGGATATCCTCATTGTTGCCTATATTATTTATAAAATCATATTCTGGATCAAGGAAACGCGCGCGTGGGTGCTGTTCAAGGGGATTCTGGTTATTTTCGCCCTTGCGGCAGTCGCGACGCTCTTAAAGCTGAATACCATTCTCTGGATTCTTTCCAATACCATTTCCGTCGGCATCATTGCCGTTATCGTTGTGTTCCAGCCGGAGCTTAGAAAGGCACTGGAACAGCTGGGCAAGGGGAAATTCTTCACCGCCTTTGCCAGAAGCTCGGAGGAAGCAGATGATAAAGCTGCACAACGAACCGTGGATGAAATTGTGAAAGCTGCCGAAAAAATGGGCTCTGTAAAAACAGGCGCCCTGATTCTGATTGAGCAGGAGGTTCCTCTGGGAGACTTAGAGCGCACAGGGATTCCCGTGGATGCCATCGTTTCCAGTCAGCTGCTCATCAATATTTTTGAACACAACACGCCGCTGCATGACGGCGCGGTTATCGTGCGGCGCAACCGCGTGGCTGCCGCGACATGCTTTCTGCCCCTGACGGACAGCAACGAAGTCAGCATGGAGCTTGGCACACGGCACAGAGCCGCCATCGGCGCAAGCGAGGTTTCCGATGCGTATGTTATTGTGGTTTCCGAGGAAACCGGTGCCATCTCTCTGGCAAGGGGCGGCGTGCTTTACCGCAACCTCTCCCCTGAGCAGCTGAAAAGCATGATTTCTCAGCCGCGCAGAGAAGGCGGCAAGAAAACATTTGCAACCATTTGGAAAGGACGGCAGGATAAAGAATGAAAAATTTTCAGGAATTACTGACGAAGGATCTTGGCTGGAAGCTGCTTTCCATTGCCATTGCCGCGACCATGTGGTTTATGGTAATCAACATCACGCAGCCTGTGGATACGCGCAGCTACAGCAGACCTCTGACCTTGGAAAATATGGATACACTGACCTCTCGCGGGCTGACCGTCGGCAACGCGGAGGAACTAAAAAATACAAAAATCACCGTAAAGGTAAAGGCGCAGCGAACCGCGCTGGACAGACTGAGCCAGAACCCCGACTGGATTACCGCTTCGGTGGATTTATCGGAACTGGCGTATGCGGTGAACGGGGATTCCGTTGCACTGCCTGTCAATGTTTCGATTGACCAGGGCGGCACGGCTTATGCCATCAGCAGCAAGGCACCTGCCGTTGTGGAGGCACAGGTGGAAACCCTGCGGACGAAGGAATTTCCCATTGAGGTGGAATTAAACGGCAAGCCTGACAGCGACATCACCCTTTCCGACCCTGTCCTGAGCGCGGAAACCGTAACCGTTTCCGGTCCTGTTTCTCTGGTGCGGCAGGTTGCGAAGGTAAAGGCTGTTATCAACGCGGAGGATTCGGAGGAAAGCACGGAAATTCACGCAAAGCTTGCCTGCTACGATTACCACGGCACAGAGGTGACGGGCGTTTCGCTGAGCATCCGCGAGGTAACGGTTTCCTATGCGGCGCATGACGCAAAGCAGGTACCCATTCAGGTGGACATCACAGGCACGCCTGCAAACGGCTATCAGGTCGGCACAGTGACCTGCACGCCGAAATATGCAGAGGTGACAGGCGCGGCAGAGGATCTGGACGCCCTGCTTTCCATCCATCTGGACAGCATTGACGTTTCGGGGCGCAACGCCGCAGTCACAAAAACATTCAATCTGGAAAATTATCTGCCCGAGGGCATTTCCCTCAGGGACAGCAGCAATAACAGCGTACAGGTAACGGTTGCCATTGAGGCGGCGCAGAAAGGGAAGCAGTTCACACTGGATGAATCCCGTCTGACCGTTCTGGGACAGGAGGACGGCAAGAGCTACTCCTTCGGGACGGCGCACGTTACCGTTACGGGCGACAGCAGCACGCTGAACGGCCTGCGCGCAGAGGATCTGAACGGCAGCGTTCATGTAAACGGCATGTCCGAAGGGACGCACCGCGTTCTGGTGCATCTGGATCTGCCGAACGGACTGAGCGCAAGCCCTGTTTATATTGATGTAACCGTTTCCGGTGACGGCAGTGCATCGGACAACGAATAAAGTTTTGGAGGAAGAAAAATGGCTAGATTATTTGGTACAGACGGCGTAAGAGGCGTCGCAAATACAGAACTGACAGGTGAACTGGCGTTTCGCTTAGGCAGAGCCGGCGCGTATGTGCTGACAAAGGAAACAAAGCATGCCCCCCGTATTCTGGTGGCTATGGATACGCGTATCAGCGGGGATATGCTGGAAAGCGCACTGGTTTCTGGTATCTGCTCCGTTGGGGCGCATGCAGTGGTGGCAGGGGTTATCCCCACGCCTGCGGTGGCATATCTGGTGAGAAAATACAGACTGGATGCAGGGGTTATGATTTCCGCATCCCACAACCCTGTGGAATATAACGGGATTAAGTTCTTCAACAATCAGGGCTATAAGCTGAGCGATGCACTGGAGGATGAAATCGAAAGCATTATCGTAAGCCACCCCGAAATTCTGCCCAGTCCTACGGGCATCGGGCTTGGCACGAAGGAATACGCCGAAGAAGCATTGGATGATTATATTGCATTCCTGACAAAGACAACAGCCGAAAAATTTGACGGCATCAAGGTTGCACTGGACTGTGCAAACGGGGCAGCCTATAAAGCGGCTCCCATTGCCATGCTGGATTTGGGCGCAAGCCTGTGCATCATCCACAATGAGCCTGACGGCACAAACATCAACGACAAATGCGGCTCCACGCACATGGATGATATCAAAAAAATGGTCGTAGAAAACGGCGCAGACATCGGCTTCGCCTTTGACGGGGACGCTGACCGCTGTCTGGCTGTGGATGAAAAGGGCAACCTGATTGACGGGGATAAGATTCTTGCCATCTGCGGTCTGGATATGAAGGAAAGAGGCACACTAGCGAAGGATACGATTGTCGGGACAGTGATGTCCAACCTGGGGCTGACAATGATGGGCAAGGAAAAGGACATCAACATTTTACAGACCTCCGTCGGGGACAGATACGTTCTGGAACGGATGCTTGCGGACGGCTACAACATCGGCGGCGAGCAGAGCGGCCATGTGATTTTCCTTGACCACAACACCACAGGCGACGGCACGATGACTGCCATTCAGCTGCTTTCCGTATTGAAGCGCAGCGGCAAGAAGGCATCCGAACTGGCAGGCATCATGCAGACGATGCCGCAGGTTCTGGTGAATGCACGCGTGAACAATGCGAAGAAAAACAGCTATATGGAGGATGACGTGGTACGCAGAGGGATTGCCGAACTGGAAGAAAAATTCGCACAGGACGGACGTGTGCTGATTCGTACCTCCGGCACAGAACCACTGGTGCGCGTAATGATTGAAGGGACAGACATTGAAAAAATGGACGCGGAGGCAAGAAAGCTTGCCGCGCTGATTGAGGAACGCTTACAGTGATTTCTGAGGATTGACAGGAAATTCCTTTCTCGCTAAAATAAATAGGTCGGAGAAATTCTCCGACCATTCTGTCCTCGTAGCTCAGGTGGATAGAGCGATCGCCTCCTAAGCGATAGGCCGGAGGTTCGAATCCTCTCGGGGACGTTGAAAAGTCGAGTATTTTTTATACTCGGCTTTTTTATTTTGGAAAATAATTCCATTCTGCAAAATATTCTCCTGTATACACTCCAATACCCTTGAAATACAAATGTTTTTCTCTTATAATTATATCTATACGGCACTGTGATTTGTACGGCGCTGCATGGCTACAACAACACACTGTAGTAAAACGGCAGTCGGCATATAATTGGCTGACTGTTTTTTTTGCACCTATCCCTACCATCCTGTCGATTTTTGACGCATATCCAAAAGGAGAGAATGTTTATGAAGAAAAAGAAAGTAGTAAGCCTATTATTAGCTGCTGTCTGTTCCCTGACGGGACTGAGCGGATGCGGCACAGGCGGCGAAACCGCCCAGAGCGACCACGAACCCATTACCATTCAGTCTCCTTTTCGCAATATGAGCACCTTTCTTGATGTGCTGCATGAAAAATACCCCGAAATCAACCTTGAGGTTCTGCCCTACAGCGGCAAAAACTACACTGCATATATGAAGGATCAGCTTACATCGGGCGATATCCCCGATATTTACTGCACGAGCATCTACACCCCCGGCGTTGGCGATGCCGACAAAAAGCTGATTGACCTTTCCGGCTATGCCTTTACGGATAACTACACCGAGGCACGCCTGCGCGATGTGACGGACAACGGCGCAATTTATCTTCTGCCGATGTATTATGACTGTATCGGCATTACCTACAACAAAACCATTCTGGAAGAAAACAACTGGGAGCTGCCCAATTCCTTAAAGGAACTGGAGGAGCTTGCGCCGAAGGTAAAAGCGGCAGGCTATAACCTCTGTCTGGATCAGCTTCAGCTGCCCGGCTATGGGTTCCAGTATCTCTGCAATATTATGGACACCGCCTACCTCAACACACCGGACGGGCGCAAATGGCAGCAGGACTATCTGGACGGCAAGGCAACCATTGCGGACACGCCCGAGCTGGCAGAGGAGCTGAAGCTTTTGGAAAAATGGCGCGACATCGGCATGCTGAACGGAAACGGCAGCCCGGATGACGATGATGATACCCATGACATAATGGCAGAGGGCAACACGCTCTTCATGCTTGGCAACATCAACGCCTTCACAGCAGACGAAACAACAGACGAATTCGGGCTGATGCCTTATCTTTCCGAGGATGGCACACAGAACGCCTTCATTCTGAATGTTTCTCGCTATATCGGGCTGAACAAGAATCTGAAACAGGAGGGCAACGAACAGAAGCTGGAGGATGCACTGCATGTGATGGAGGTGCTTTCCACAGTGGAAGGGATGCAGTCCCTCAAGAGCACCGATACCTCGAACACCTCTCTGCTGCCTTTGAAGGATTATAAAATCAACCCCGACGGCTATTATGCAGACATTGAGGACGAACTGAACAGCGGCGCAACGGCTCCGTTTATCTATACCGGCTGGGAAAACGTGATTGTTCCCATCGGGGAAAGCGTGATTTCCTTTATCAAGGGAGAACGCTCTCTGGATGCTGTAATCAAGGACTTTGACGATGCACAGCACCTTCTGAAAGACAACAGCGAAACGGTTTACACCACTGTTACCGAAAAAATTGATACAGAGGACTGTGCAAGACTGATCGGCATCTGCTTTGCCGAGGCGGTGGATGCGGATCTGGCACTGATTTCCGTGAACAAATGGTATAAGCTGGACAGGGATGATGCTTTGAACACAGACGGCGTCAGCGGTGCACTCTTCCCTCTGCCTGTTACAGACCAGGAAATTACTTCTATCCTGCCGACCGGCTGGAGCGACAACATCAAGACTGTAACCTTAACAGGTTCGCAGGTGAAAAAGCTGGCGAAAAACGGCTATGACCGCTACAACGGCGGCGAAACCTTCCCCTATGTTCTGGTGGCACCCGAAGGGAAGGAGCTTTATGACGACAGCACCTATACCGTAGTTATCTGCGGTGTAACAAACGAAGTGGCGGCAGGCGGCAAGCTGACCGATACCGGCGTGCTTGGCTTAGAGGCGGCGCAGAAGTATTTCGGCAGCTTTGATACGCTTTCCCCGGACAAGATTATTTGGGAGTACGAAAGATAAATGAAATTTACAGGAACAGATATACCAAAAAAAATGAATACAGGGAAGCAGCTGCTTCTGGTTTTTGTCATATCTCTTCTTGTCATTGCAGCAACAGCAGGCACTTTTTTGAAATTCTACGGCAACTACATCACCGAGGTGCTGTATCATGAACGGCTCAGCCAGATGCGTGAGGTAACGATGCAGCTTTTCTCAGGGCTTGAGGATGTGGTGGAAAACCAATGGGAAACTGTGGCAATTCAATCCAACTATCTGAAGCATGCGAAGCCGCAGACAGAGGAGGAAATGACCGCCTTTCTGCAGCAGCTGCTGCAGCTGGACCGAATGGAGGATTCCGAAACGAAGCTGATTGTGACCGACAACCTGGGGCGGTACTATACACAGGACGGCTTACAGGGCTCTCT
>JBNMGO010000088.1:0-5833 GCA_050872285.1 Anaerotignum sp. | reverse complement strand
GGGATGCAGCGGATGTCGAAAAAGAATACGATTATCCGCAGACTGCCTGCGGTGGAAACACTGGGGAGTGCAGAGGTGATCTGTTCGGACAAGACGGGCACGCTGACGCAGAACAGGATGAAGGTGACACAGCTTGCGGCAATCGGGAAGGATTTGGAGCAGGACGAGGAAAAACGACAGTTTATTCTGACGCTGTTTGCGCTTTGCAATGACGTGAAGCGGAAGCGGAACAGGCTTATCGGGGAGCCGACAGAACAGGCGCTTGCCGAGGCGGCGGAGGAAGGCGGCGTAGCCCTTGAGGGACTTTGGGCGGAAATGCCGCGGATTGGAGAGGTGCCGTTTTCTTCGGAGCGAAAGCTGATGACAACGGTGCATCCGAGCGGGGGGAAATGGATTTCCGTGACGAAGGGGGCACCTGATATTCTTTTCGAGAAATGCACGCATTGCTTAGACGGTGGCAGACAGGCGGCGTTTGACGGGAGAAGGAAAAGCGAAGCGCGGCTGAAAAATGGCGAGATGGCGGCAAATGCACTGCGCGTGGTGGCGGTTGCATTTCGGGAATGGGACGAAGAACCGCTGTTTTTCACGGCAGAGGAATTGGAGAAGGATCTGGTATTCGCAGGAATGGCAGGGATGATGGATCCCCCTCGCCCTGAGGCACAGGCGGCGGTGGAAACCTGCCGGAAGGCAGGGATTCGTCCTGTGATGATTACGGGGGATCATGCGCTGACGGCACAGGCGATTGCTGCAAAGCTTGGGATTTACCACACAGGCGACCGCGTGCTGACGGGGCAGGAGCTGGAGCAGATGACGGACGGGGAACTGGAGCAGGCGGCGGAGGGCTGTACGGTTTTTGCAAGGGTTTCGCCGGCACATAAGGTGCGGATTGTGAAGGCGTTTCAGAAGGATGGGCGTGTGGTTGCCATGACGGGGGACGGCGTGAACGATGCACCTGCGCTCAAGGCGGCGGATATTGGCTGTGCAATGGGGAAGAACGGCACAGAGGTTGCGAAGGGCGCGGCGGATATGATTCTGATGGATGATAACTTTGCAACGATTGTGGAGGCGGTGCGCGAGGGGCGCGGGATTTATGAAAATATCCGCAAGGCGGTGCATTTTCTGCTTTCGAGCAACATTGGCGAGATTATGACGATTTTTGTGGCGATGTGCTTTGGATGGGCGACGCCGCTTTTGCCGATTCAGCTGTTATGGGTGAACCTTGTGACGGATTCCCTGCCTGCGATTGCACTGGGGGTTGACCCTGCGGATGCGGACAGCATGGAACAGCCGCCGAGAAAGGGGAATTCTCTTTTTTCGGACGGCTTGGCGAGCCGCATTGCCTTGGAGGGGGCAATGATTGGGATGCTTGCCCTGCTTGCCTTCGGGATTGGGCATATTTATTTTGACGAGGAAAAGGCATACATCACGGGGCGGACGATGGCGTTTGCGGTGCTTTCGCTTTCGCAGCTGGTACACGCCTTCAATATGCGGTCGGAACATTCGCTGTTTCGGATTTCGCCCTTGGGAAACCCGATGCTGTTGTTGGCGTTTTTCATTGGGTGTCTGATGCAGGTCGGGGTGATTATGGTGCTGCCGCTGGCGGAGATTTTCAAGGTATGTCCGTTAAATGGGACGGAGTGGCTGATTGTTGCGGCGTTGGCATTGGCTCCTTTGCCGATTGTAGAGTTGGAGAAAAGACTGGCGAAATGAGGATTTCGACTTGAGAAGGCAAAAAAATGAAAAAATTGTTATCATTTTTACTTATCGCGCTTGCGTTGGCTCTTTGAATTCTGTATAATAAAAGAAACCAAAGAAAAGGGAGGTTCCCCTCATGAAAGTTGATGTTTCGTTAGATTTATATCGTATTTTTTGTGCCGTTGTCCGCACGGGCAATATGTCTGCCGCGGCAAGGGAGCTGTTTATTTCGCAGCCTGCGGTGAGCATGTCCATTCGCCAGCTGGAGGACCGCATGGGCAGTCCGCTTCTGGTGCGTACGGCGAAGGGGGTGTATCCCACCGCGGAGGGCAAGCTGCTGTATACCTATCTGGAACAGGCGTTGGGTCTGATTCAGGCGGCGGAGGAAAAATATTATCAGATGGTTCATATGGAGATGGGGGAACTCAAAATTGGCGCGAGTGATACGGTCATTGCCAATTTCCTGCTGCCTTATCTGGAAAAATATCATAAGCTGTATCCCGATATCAATATTAAGGTGACGAATAAAACAACCTACGAATCCCTCAGACTGCTGCGAAACGGCAGTGTGGATGTCTGCTTTATCAATCTGCCGATTGCGGAGGACGAGGATTTGGAGGTAACGCCCTGCATTGAAATTCATGATGTACTGGTCGGGGGCGAGCGGTATCGGAGACTTGCGGAGATGGGCATGGAATTGAAGGATTTGCCGAAATATCCCCTGCTTTTATTGGAGGATTTAAGCAATTCGCGCCGCTACATCGACCGCTATGCGGAGGAAAACGGTGTGGTGCTGAACCCGATTCTGGAACTGGGGAGCAGTGATTTACTGGTAAGCTTTGCGGAAATCAACCTTGGGCTGACGTATGTGATTGAAGAATTTACGCAGAAGGAGCTGCAAAGCAAGCACCTGTTTGAAATTCCCGTGGAGCCGCCTGTACCCAAGCGGAGCATCGGCATGGTGCGGCTGAAAAATGTTGCGATGCCGCATGCACTGAAAGGGTTTATCGAGCTTATCGAGTTTCCAAAAGAAAAGAATTAAATCATTAAATCGAAATCAGGATTTTGGTTTATTATTGATAAAAGATTTATCAATAACAGTGTTGACAAAGTAAAATTGAAGCGTTAATATATGAACAGATATTCATATAAGAAAAGGAGCGAGCCATGAAAGAGACACCGATGCAGGAAGAATTTGATATGGAAAAGGAACTGCAGCAGGAGTTTATTCAGGAGCTGGCAGAATTTTTCAAGATTTTCGGGGATGCAACCCGTATCCGCATTTTGCAGACCTTACTGGAAGGGGAGCGAAATGTGGGGGATCTGGCGGATGTGCTGGAAATGAGCCAATCCGCTGTGTCGCATCAGCTGCGCGTACTGCGGCAGAATGATCTTGTAAAATACCGCAAGGAAGGCAAAACCGTGTTTTATTCTCTGGATGACGAACACATCCGGATGGTTCTGGAACAGGGCATGACGCACCTGCGGCATAAACGTGGATATCACGAATAAAAAAAGAACAGGCTGTAATGATATAGGAAAGTTACAGCCTAAATTTTCAGACATTATATGAACGGTTATTCAAGTGAACAAATGAGAAAGAGAACAAAGAAGAAAGAGGTGCTGGGTATGAAGAAGGAACAGTTCCACAACCACGAGCAGGAACACGCACACTGTGGCTGTGGGCATGATCACGAACACGAGCATGAACATGACCATTGCGGTTGTGGCGAACACGAGGAACACGAAGAACACGAGCATTGCTGTGACGATGATGACGATGACTGCTGTGAGCATGAGCATGAACATGAACATCATCATCACCATCATGAACACCATCATCACGAACATCATCACCATGACCACTGTGGGTGCGGCTGTGATGACGATGACGACGATGATGACGATTGCGGCTGTGGCTGCGGACACGAGCATCATCATGAACACCATCATCATCACCATGACCATTGCGGCTGTGGCTGTGACGATGATGACGATGATGGTGACTGCGGCTGCGGTTGTGGGTGCGGCTGCGGACACGACCATGTACACGGCAACGAAAATGTATTTGACAGCAGATTTTTCCTGCGTTTCGGTGTAGGTCTGGTTGTTTTCCTTGCGGCGGTTTTCCTGCATGACGGGACAATCAGCACGATTCTTTATATCTGCGCATATCTGATTTTCGGGTATGATGTTCTGCTGCGTGCAGTGAAGCATATCGGACAGGGGAAGGTTTTCGATGAAAACTTCCTGATGTCCTTCTCTACGATTGGTGCGCTTTATCTGGGCGAAATGGCGGAGGCTGTTTTCGTTATGCTGTTCTATCAGGTGGGCGAGGCGTTCCAGGAATATGCAGTGGCACGTTCCAGAAAATCCATTACGGCTCTTTTGGATATCCGTCCTGATTTTGCACATCTGATGGTGGACGGCGAAGAAAAGAAGGTAGACCCTTCTCTGGTGCATGTCGGTGATACGATTCTGGTAAAGGCAGGCGAAAGAATCCCTCTGGACGGCGTGATTACAGAAGGGCATGCTATGCTTGACACTGCGGCACTGACAGGCGAATCCCTGCCCCGTTCCGCAGGCGCAGGCGACCAGGTGCTGAGCGGCTGCATCAATATGGACGGCAGTCTGAAAATTCGCGTAGAAAAAGGCTTTGGCGAATCTACAGTGATGAAGATTCTGGAAATGGTGGAAAACGCATCCGCAAAGAAATCCAAGGCGGAGAAATTCATCACACGTTTTGCAAGAGTTTATACGCCTGTTGTGGTTCTGTTGGCGGTTCTGGTTGCGGTCCTGCCGCCGTTGGTTGGCTTGGGGAAATTCTCCCTGTGGTTCGGCAGAGCGTTGGTATTCTTAGTTGTTTCCTGCCCCTGTGCATTGGTATTGTCTGTGCCGCTGACGTATTTTGCAGGCATTGGCGCGGCATCCAAGCGCGGGATTCTGGTAAAAGGCGGCGGCGATTTGGATACACTCAGCCAGCTGAAAACGGTTGTATTTGATAAAACAGGGACACTGACAAAGGGCAGATTTTCCGTAACGGAAGTGAAAGGCGATGTGCTGAAGCTGGCGGCAATCGGGGAGGCAATGAGCAATCACCCCATTGCACAGGCAATCGCACAGGCATACGAAGGCGAGATTCCCGCGGCACAGGAATATCAGGAACTGGGCGGCTACGGGATTTCCTATCAGATGGACGGCGAAACGGTTCTGTTGGGGAACAGCCGTCTGATGGAGCATGAAAAAATTGCGTATGAAAAGGCAAACGGCATCGGTACGGTGGTTTATGTTGCGAAGGGCGGCAAATTCTTAGGGTACATTCTGGTTGCGGATACGCTGAAGGAAAACATTGCGGATTCTCTGGCGGCTTTGCGGAAGCAGGGGATTCAGAAGATGGTTATGCTGACGGGCGACAGAAAGGAAACGGCTGCGGCTGTGGCAGAGGAGCTGCATCTGGATGAATTCCACAGCGAGCTGCTGCCCGAAAACAAAGTGGAATGGATGGAAAAACAGAAGGGCGCAGAAGGCAACAAGACCGCGTTTGTCGGGGACGGCATCAACGATGCACCCGTACTGGCGGCGGCTGATCTGGGTATCGCGATGGGTGCGATTGGCTCTGATGCGGCGATTGAAGCGGCGGACGTTGTGCTGATGGATGATGATATCGGCAAGCTGGCAGTCGGCATGAAGGTTGCAAGAAACACAAGAAAGATTGTAAACCAGAACGTGACATTTGCACTGGGCTTTAAGATTCTGGTGCTGCTGCTTTCCATTCCCGGGATTGCAACGATGTGGATGGCGGTATTTGCAGATGTCGGTGTTTGCGTACTGGCAATTCTGAATGCAATGCGGAAGAAAGATTAAAGAATTTAAGTAGAAACAGAGAAAGAAACGGAATGGCTCCATGTCTGCACGACTCCGGTGTTGACATGGGGCTTTTTTTGCGCGGCGGCAGGGGATTCTGAAAAAAGTGAAAAATTTATAACATTTCGGTTGCAGATACAAGAGAAAAGTGATATATTTATCACATAGGAAAGTTATAAATATATCACTTTTGAGCGGAGGCTGATGGTATGAGGAAGGAAGTAACCTTAGGAGAACTGGTTGGCGCGCGTATTGTGCTGGCAATTTGCATTGC
>JBNMGO010000290.1:0-2472 GCA_050872285.1 Anaerotignum sp. | reverse complement strand
GCCGTGTGATGATATTTGCGGAGAAGCCAGCCTCCTGCTGCAACTGTGCATTCGTCATATTTTTTTCTATCAGTAAATGGAATAATTTTTTGTAACTGACTGCCATGTCATCCTCCATCATTTTCCCAACAGATTTAAGAAAAGTGTATCACGAAAACGTGATTTTTTCAATCTGTACAATCATCCTATCCATCCTTATCTCTAGATTAGATAAGATAGATATTATTCATATAAGTCTTAATAATATCTCAGTATCATTACCTTGTCCTTTGGACACTCCAAGACAATCAAAAAAGACATCCCTTGCCCCGTAATAATTACGGTTCAGGAATGTCCTTTTTTCGCTACTTAACAGTAAGATAGACTCATGATACAACTTATCCACAATTATATAATTCCGAAATGCTTAAACGCCTGCATGATTGCATCTTCCTTCTCCGGTGTACATTGTGGCTGTCTCGCATTCTCTGACTTAGGCAGATTAAAATTCTCTCCCACATCCAATCCACATTTCTTCTTAATCTGTGCAATATACAACGAAGAAACCTTCAGTCCTGTCTGTTCGAATACATAAGCCTTTATCTGCTCATAAGTTGCTTTTCCCTTGAACTCTGATAAGTCCATATCCTCCAACGAGAAGTCAACCTTCACTTTTCTACTGTCGACCATTCCCTTGGAAAGTAAGACCACAGTCTCAACGTGATTCGTATGAGGGAACTGGTCTACGGGCTGCACCTCGTATGCGTAATAGCCGCCCTCTCTGAGCACCGCCAGATCCCGTGCGAGTGTCGCAGGGTTACAGGAAACATACACTACCTTTTCGGGTGCAATCTGCAAAATGGTTTCCAAGAGGCGTGCATCGCAGCCCTTTCTGGGCGGGTCAACCACAACGACATCCGCCGCAATGCCTTCCTCCCGATACAGTCTGGGGATGACCTCTTCCGCCGCGCCGACGGCAAAGGTCGCGTTGGTGATGCCGTTTCGTGCCGCGTTTTTCTTCGCGTCCGCAATGGCTTCGGGTACAATCTCCACGCCGAAGACCTGCTTTGCCTTTCTTGCGAAGAACAGAGAAATCGTCCCGATGCCGCAATATAAATCCAGTACCGTTTCATTCCCCTTCAAATCTGCCAGCTCCACCGCCTTGCGATACAGCACCTCTGTCTGCACGGGGTTGACCTGATAGAACGAAAGCGGCGAAATTTCAAATACAATGCCGTCCAGCGAATCGGTAATCGTATCCTTTCCCCAGAGGGTGATGATTTTTCTGCCAAGGATGACGTTTGTTTTCTCTTTATTCACGTTCAGCACAATCGAAACCATGCCCTCTATTTTCTGCAAACGCTCCACCAGCACCTCGCTGTGCGGCAGTCTGTTTCCGTTGAGAACGATGCAGACCATCACCTCGCCGCTGTTTCTGCCGATGCGCGTCAGAATATGGCGGACAAGCCCTTTATGTGTTTTCTCGTCATAGAGGGGAATCCGAAATTCATTCAGAAAATCGCGCACAAGGGCAACGATGGCATCGTTCCGTTCATTCTGCAAAAAGCACTGCTTGGTATCAATGATGCGGTGGCTGCGTTTGGCGTAAAAGCCGATGGCACAGCCGTCCTTCCCCTGCCCGACGGGGAACTGCGCCTTATTGCGGTAGCGCCATGGTTCGTCCATGCCGATGGCAGGCTTTACGGTGATGTCCTTTATGCCGCCGATGCGCTCGAGGTCGTCCTGCACCTCTTTTGTTTTATACGCAAGCTGCGCCTCATAGGAAAGGTGCTGTAATTGGCATCCGCCGCACTGCTTCGCAACAGGACAGTAAGGCTCTCTGCGGTCGGGCGAAGGGACGAGAATTTCCATGAGCTTACCATAGCCGAAATTCTTCCTTGTTTTCACAATCAGCACAAGGCAGGTTTCCCCGGGCAATGCCCCCTCGACAAAGACGGTATAGCCCTCGATTCGCCCGATGCCCTCGCCGCTGCTGCCCAGCGCAGCTATTTTCATTTCATACGTTTTATTCTTCTCTACAGGAATCATTTTTTATTCCTTCTATTTCTGTTTCCGAAAACCGACAGACCGTTCCGTTGCAGATGCAGGGGCGGCAATGGGCGAAGCTTGGCTTCGGCTCTGCAATCCCATCCTTTAGCATCTGCCGCATTTCCTGCACAGTTGTCAGCACCTCTCTGCGGACGCGCGCCGTATTCTTGATTTCAAACATATAATCGCGATAGAAGAGCCGCCCATAGGCAGGCTTTTTGCCATAAACATCCTCCAGAATCAGGAAATACGCCGCAAGCTGCAAAAAATCGCCGTGGTGTGGCTCCTCCGCCTCGCCGATGTAGCCGCTTTTCAGCTCCACAGGCACAATCCGCCCCAGAAGCCGACTGGAAAAAACATAATCAGGCTTGCCCTGCAAATCATATTTCGCAGAATACAGGAGCTTGCCGAAGTCCTCAGTCGCGCCCTTTCCATGCTTCTGGT
>JBNMGO010000055.1:0-7116 GCA_050872285.1 Anaerotignum sp. | reverse complement strand
CGCCGACAACGGGTTATCTGCTTGGTCTGGCAGGGATTCTGACGGCGAAATTTGGCAAGGACATTCAGATCAAAGGAGACTTCACGAAAGCGACTGTGGAGGATATCGAAATACGGATAAAAGGAAAAATTGTACTCGGCAGGCTGCTTTGGGCAGTGCTTGCCTTTGGACTGACGAAGCCCGTCAGAAGGGCAATTCGAAAGGAAATCAGATATTTCAGAGGAAAAACGGCGGATGCGAAAGGAGAAACAGCATGAGCAAGGATTTTAACGAGGCAGTAGATGTATTATTTCATAAAGTAGATGATCTGGTATCCACAAAAACGGTTGTGGGGGATGCCATTGTGGTTGGCGATATGACGCTTCTGCCCTTGATTGATGTGGCAGTGGGCGCAGGGGTTGGCGCAAAGGAAAGTACCAATGCGGCAGGCGGCATGGGCGCAAGAATTACCCCTTCCGCGATTCTGATGATTCGCCCGGATGGGGTGCAGTTAATCAACGTGAAGAATCAGGATGCGCTTTCCAAGCTGGTCGATCTGGCACCCGGGGTGGTCAATAAGCTGAACTTCGGTGCGGTTTTCAGCGGCAGAAACAAAAAGGTCGAGCCGAGAGAAGAAGTGAAATTTGAGGAAGAAACCATTATAGAGGAATAAATTGCCGAAGGGAGAGAATCCTGTATGAAGGTTTTGATTGAATTATACGATAAGGATACGCTGAAAAATATTGTTGCGCCGCTGACCCTGCGGCCCGATAAGGTGGTGTATCTCTATGATAAGGGGATGGACGACAGGGATGCGTTTCGTTCTCTGGTGACCTGCTTTCAGAAAAGCATGCCCCATATCATTGTGGAGGATATTCCCGTTGACATCAGCTCTGTGAAAATGCTGCGCGCAGCGGTCTGCCGTGTGGCGGAGCGATACGAGGCGGCAAACTGCACACTGGAGCTGACGGGCGGCAGTGAGCTGATGATGATTGCCGCTTACCAGGCAGGGGTCGAGATGGGGATTCGGATGGTACATACGGATTTGGTGAAGGGCTGCATTACGGATATCGAAACGGATGAAAAGCTGACGGACACCGCCAAGCTGACACTGGAGAATTTCATTGATGCCAAGGGCGCGTGCTTTATGGGGGAATCCCATCAGCCGCCGAAGGCAGAAAAATACGATGCGATTAACCGCATGGCGCGGTTTCTGTTCCGCCATCTGCGGGATTGGAAGGTAACGTGCAGCTGGCTGCAGACTGTGGCGGCGAGAGGATTTTCGCACGATTTGCAGATGGACAGCCGCAGAAATATCCATACGAAAAGCGGCAAGCCCGTTTCCCCGAATGATGAGATTCTTCTGGAATTTGAGAAAAACGGCTTTTTCAAGGAATTGGATTTGGATAAGAACGGAATTCGGATACGGTTCGCTTCCTTGCAGGATAAGCAGTACTGCATCAGCTACGGCGTATGGCTGGAATTATATGTTTATGTGGCAGCGGCAAGCAGCGGTGCCTTTGAGGATGTGAAGCTGGGGACGATGATTGACTGGAATGTGTATGACGGGCTGAAAATCGGCGGCAATGAAATTGATGTGATGCTGATGGAGGATTCCCTGCCTGTTTTTATTTCCTGCAAGCTCAGAGATGCGGATACGGCGGCGTTAAATGAACTGCTGATTGCGAAAAAGCGGCTCGGCGGCTGGTTCTCCAAAGGGATTATTGTGACCTTCAGCAGAGAAAAGCAGGAGGGCACGGGGACGTATCAGCGGTGCAAAATGCTTGGATTGGAAATGCTCGATGAACGGGATATTCTGGCGGAGGATTTTCGGGAACGGCTCGTGCGCACGATTCGTGAGCATGACCTTGTCAGCCTGAAATGGAAGAAAGTATAAAAGGGGGCGGATGCCTTGGCGAAAAAGAATACCAGAAACACCAAAAGTCGGATCGTTTCGGCGGCATGGAAGCTATTCTATGAAAACGGCTATGATGATACCACGGTGGAGGAAATCGTAGAGGAATCGGGGACATCCAAGGGTTCGTTCTATCATTATTTCAGCGGCAAGGATGCGCTGTTAAGCTCCCTTTCCGATTTATTTGATGATAAATATCAGGAATTGATTCCCACCCTTGACCCTGAGATGGACAGCTTTGAGCAGCTGATGTATCTGAATCGGGAAATGTTTCTGATGATTGATGACAGCATTTCCCTTGACCTGACGGCAAGGCTCTATGCCTCTCAGCTGATTACAACGGGGGAAAAGCACCTGCTCGACCATAACAGAATTTATTATAAGCTGCTGCGGCAGATTGTAACAGAAGGGCAGAAGAAGGGGGAGCTCCGCGAGGATGTTTCCGTGAATGAGATTGTAAAGGCGTATGCCCTTTGCGAGCGTGCGCTGATTTATGACTGGTGCATCAGCAATGGGGATTATTCCCTTTGCCAATACGCAAAAAGCATGATGCCTGTTTTTCTGGGCAGTTTTCGGGCGAAAAAGGCGAAAAATAGTGAAGAATAAAAAAAGATTTTTTTTCGAACAGAAATAAGTTCTGAAAATCGTATAGTCAGAAAAGATTGATATTACAGTCTTTCTGGCTATTTTTTATTTTTGTATTCTATTTTTTGTTCGGACTTTATTCTGTATTTTATTCTAGTGAAAAGTATGGTAGAATAGCCGCAAAAGCAAGACGAAACAGAAAAAAATGAAAAAACGAAGGAAGGGTAAGTAACATGATTTCAGCAAAGGTTTTAATCATGCTCACAATTCTGGTCTATCTGGGCGGCATGATTGTCATTGGGATTTATTGTTCCAAGAAAAATGAAAATGTAGGCGATTTCTATCTGGGCGGCAGAAAGCTTGGCCCATTCGTTACGGCAATGTCCGCAGAGGCATCGGACATGAGCAGCTATCTGCTGATGGGGTTGCCCGGTCTGGCATATTTAAGCGGCGTGGCGGATGTTGGCTGGACAGCCATCGGGCTTGCTATCGGTACCTATCTGAACTGGCTGGTTGTCGCAAAGAAAATCCGTATTTATACACACAGACTGGATGCCATCACGATTCCCGATTTCTTCTCCCGTCGTTACCATGACGAGAAGAATGTCCTGATGTGCATTGCGGCGGTGGTTATCATTATTTTCTTCATTCCCTATACAGCAAGCGGCTTCGCTGCCTGCGGCAAGCTGTTCAGCACCTTGTTCGGCGTGGATTATATCCCTGCTATGGTCATCAGTGCGATTGTTATTGTGCTGTATACGGCAATGGGCGGTTTCCTGGCGGCAAGTACCACTGACTTAATCCAGGGCATTGTTATGAGTATTGCACTGATTATTATTGTATTCTTCGGGATTCATATTGCAGGCGGCTTTGATGCCGTAATGGATAACGCAAGAAGCATGACAGGCTACCTGAGCTTCACTATGACACATGACCCCGTCAGCAAGACGGCATCTCCCTATGGTTTCCTGACGATTTGCTCCACACTGGCGTGGGCATTGGGCTACTTCGGCATGCCCCATATCCTGCTGCGTTTTATGGCGATTGAGGATCATAATAAGCTGAAATTATCCAGAAGAATTGCGGTAATCTGGGTTGTGATTGCGATGGGCGTTGCGATTCTGATTGGTATCATCGGGAACGCGATGACAAAGGTTGGCGCGGTTCCCCTTCTGGAGGGCAGTGCATCCGAAACGATTATCGTATGTATTTCCGACCTGCTGAGCAACCATGGGATTCTGGCGGCAATCGTTGCAGGTATCGTGCTTTCCGGTATTCTGGCGGCAACGATGTCCACAGCGGATTCTCAGCTGCTGGCGGCATCCTCCAGTATTTCTCATAACCTGATTGGCGGCTTCTTCCGTGTGAATATCTCCGAAAAGGCGGCAATGCAGGCGGCAAGACTTTCCGTTCTGGTTATCTCCGTGATTGCGGCTTTCATTGCGAGAGACCCCAACAGCTCCGTTTTCGGCATCGTATCCTTCGCATGGGCAGGCTTCGGTGCGGCATTCGGCCCCGTTGTGCTGACAGCACTGTTCTGGAGACGTTCCAATAAGCAGGGCGCACTGGCAGGCATGATTGTCGGCGGTGTGATGGTATTCGTTTGGAAATATCTGATTCGTCCCATGGGCGGTATCTGGGGTATTTATGAGCTGCTGCCCGCATTCCTGGTGGCTCTGGCGGCAATTATCATTGTCAGCCTGGCAACAAAGGAACCCGAACAGGCGGTTCTGGAAGAATATGACGCAGTGACAAAGGAACTGAAAAACGAAAAATAAGAAATAAGCATTTCCCCTATGCAAAACGATGCAGCATAGGGGATTTTTTTGTTCAAGAAAAAATTTCTCTGTTTTTCTTTAAAAATTTGAAAAAGGGAAAAGGTATCTGTATAATGGATACAGATAAAGAAAACGGCGGAGGAAGTTGTTATGAAAGCATTGATTACGGGCGCAACGAGCGGCATCGGGCGCGAAATGGCGAAAATATTGGCTACACGGGGCGTGGATTTAATCATTGCCAGCAGGGACGAAAAGAAGATGCGGCATATTGCAAAGCATTTGCCTGTGGCGGTGCGGACGATTGCGGTGGATTTATCCCAAGCGGAGGACTGCTATCGGCTGTATGACGCGGTGCAGGCGGAGGAGATTGACATTCTCATCAATAACGCAGGCTTCGGAGCATATGGCGCAACGTGGGACGTTCCTCTGGAAACGGAGCTGAATATGCTGGATTTGAACGTGCGCGCGGTGCAGATTCTGATGAAGCTGTTTCTGGCGGATTTCCGCAAACGTGGCAGTGGGCGCATTCTCAATGTGGCATCCTCCGCAGGCTTTCTGGCAGGGCCGCTGATGTCCGGATATTATGCGACGAAGGGCTATGTGCTGCGGCTGAGCGAAGCAGTTTCCGAGGAGCTGCGGCAGGAGGGGAGCAGGGTAACGATTACCGCGCTCTGCCCCGGACATGTGGAGACGAATTTTGATGCGCGCGCGCATGTGCGCCGCTCGATTGGCGGCGTTTCCGCAAAAAAGGTTGCCAAGGCAGGGATAGAGGGAATGTTCCGCGGCAAGGTGGTTGTGCTGCCGGGGGTATTGATGAAGATGACCTATATCGGCGAAAAATTCCTGCCCGAAACATGGATGCTGAAAATTGCCTATCGGGCGCAGGCGAGGAAAGGTTGAACCCTATGCGAAGAGCGAGACAAGTTTTGAAAAATACCGTGCGCGGTTATATCACGAAGGATGTCGGCAAGCGTGCGGCTTCGCTGACGTATTATCTGCTGTTTGCGATTTTCCCCTTTATCGTTGCGTTAATCTCGATTCTGGGGCTTTTGCATCTGCCGATGATTTCGCTTGAGGGCGAAGCGGCGGCGTTTCTGCCTGCGGATGTGATTACCCTCCTGAACCTGACGATTACCCACATGACGGAGGCATCCAATGGGGCAATTTTCACCTTTGGTGTGGTGTTTGCGGTGTGGTTTCCGTTTCGCGCGGTGAAAAATATGACAGATGAGGTTTCGGATATCTATGGCGGCGAAAAGCCTGCACACCATACGCTGCGTGTGCTGCTGCTGGCGATATTCATTCTGTTTCTGATTCCCGTGATGCTGTTTCTGATGATTATCGGGGAATCTGTTTTGAATTATGTGGCGCAGTTTCTGCCGATTACGGTGGAGTTTATCTCCTTCTGGACGAAGGCGCGTTTCCTTTCCATGGGCTTTGCGCTGATTCTGCTGACCTCGGCGGTGTATTATCTTTCGCCGAACCAGCCGCCGAAGTGGCGGTATGTGTTCCCGGGGGCGCTGCTTTCCACGTCCTTCTGGATGCTGTATTCCGTATTTTTTTCGTATTATGTAGACCACATGGGGAATTATTCCGTGATTTACGGCTCCATCGGGGCAATCATTGCTTTCCTTATCTGGCTGAATCTTTCGCTGACGGCACTGCTTCTGGGGGCAGTGTTCAATCAGGCACTGCGCGAAACTGCCGTTACTGAAAAACTTTCTTCCGAAATCTGAGGATTTTACTGGATTTTTTCAGATTATATGGTATAATTAGTTTTAGTTTAAAACGAAAAACGGAGGTTGAGCAATGAAAAATATCTTATATAAAGCAAAGGGCGCGTTGGCGCTGACGCTTGCTGTGAGCATCTGTGGGGCGCAGTGCGTGCCTGCCTTTGCGGCAGAAGCCCTTTCCGCAGAGCAGCAGGGCGTACAGGTGACGCCCATTAAGGAACTGACAGAGGAAGAAAAGGCGGCATTGCAGCTGCCGAAGCTGACGGCTGAGGAAGCACTGGCGAAGGCGAAAAAGCATAGCCCCGACCTGAGAGAAATTCAGGATACCCTCGATTATCTGGATGATACCCTGGATGATATCGACAGAAGCGCAGGCGGCACGGTTACGGTGCCTTCTGTGGAGTATAAAAAATGGGTGAATGACGGTTGGCAGAAGGTCGTTTCTGCCGTATATCAGGCAGAGCAGGGCAAGAAGCAGGCAAGAATCGGCGAGGAACTGCAGA
The DNA here is from genome assembly GCA_050872285.1 of Anaerotignum sp. Lineage (GTDB taxonomy): Bacteria > Bacillota > Clostridia > Lachnospirales > Anaerotignaceae > Anaerotignum_A. The sequence continues at coordinate 623 of JBNMGO010000055.1, read as the reverse complement.
ACCTTGGTCTTGAGGTTTCCGTAAAATCCTATTTCACATCCATCAAGAGCAGCGAGGACAGCTTGGCTCTGACAGAGAAAAATGCCGAAATCCAGAAAAAGCTGTATGAACAGGGGAAGGAAAAGAACCGTCTGGGTCTTCTGAGCAAATATAACCTGGATCAGTTGGAGATTGCGGCAAAGCATGCGCAGGATAATGTGGCACTGCTTGAGGCAAGCATGGAGCAGCTTTATATCAAGCTGAATGACCTGATGGGCGAAAAAGCAGATGCCCGTTTTGAATATATGTATGACGTTACCTATGAACCCTATAAAATGAGCCTGCCCATGGAGCAGTACATCAATGCGGCACTGAATAAGGATCTGACCATTCAGCTGAAGGAGCTGGCACTGGATTCCGCGAAATTTAACAAAAACTATGTCGGCGAATCGAATACCAGACTGGATTCCAATACACAGGAATATAATTATGACACCGCGAAGCGCAATCTGAAAACGGCGAAAACCGATAAGGAAATGGCAATCCGCAATGCGTACTTGCAGCTGCAGCAGATGGAAACACAGATTACCTCTGCACAGTCTGCCCTGACAAAGGCGCAGGCAGATTACCGCGCGGCACAGGTT
>JBNMGO010000374.1:0-1879 GCA_050872285.1 Anaerotignum sp. | reverse complement strand
GTTCGCCAGAAGGTAGCCCTTGCAGCGGTAGCCGCAGAGATATTCCCAGCCAAGCTGACGGTAAGCCTCTTTCTGTTTTTCGCTCGGCGTATCATTATAAAAATCCGGAATGGCAATGCGGAAAATCCGCTTCTGCGGTTCATCCTGCCGAAATTTCACCCTGTCTCCCCGAAAGGCAACAGGAACCCATCCGTCCTCCGCCATGTCGGACAGCCATGTTTCCATTGCCGCAAAATCGAAGGTTGTCGCAGGTGCCAGCTTTCGTTTATATCTCATATATTCGCCCCCTTTTTATCGAAAAATTTCCTTTTTTTCAGTATAGCAAAGGCGAAAAACGGATGTCAACAAGACGCGAACATTGTAAGAAAGTCTTAAGAATTGCAAAGAAAAAAGCATCCCTAAGGATGCTTAAAGATAACTAAGATGTTGATAATAGCGGAAGGGTTCGGGAAACGAAGCGTTTTCCGACCGGAATCCGCAGAGGGGGCTTTGCCCACTCGAGGAAAACAGTGGGTTTCAAGGCGTTTTGCCGATGGAACCCATCTGTTTATTCTTCTGTTTAAACAAGTCGAAATCCTGATTTCGACTTAGCGGTGCTTCTTGCAAGCACCGCATACGCCGTATAGAATCAGCTGCTCACATTCCACCTCAAAATCCAGCTCAGGCGCAAGTTTCTTTGTAACCTCCGTCAATGCGTCCATGTGCAAATCATCCACCCTGCCGCAGATACGGCAAACCGTATGCGGATGGCACCGCACCACAGCATCATAACGGGAGCTTGGCTCGCCCACATTCAGTTCCTGCACCAGACCAAGCTGCTTGAAAAAATCAAGCGTTTTATAAACGGTAGCAAGGCTCATGGTGGGGTTGGTGGGTTCCAGTGTTTTATAAATCATTTCCGCATTCGGATGCTCTGTTGTACCCAAAAGCATATTATAAACGGCAATACGCTGTGGGGTGACCTTCAGACCTTTTTCTCGCAAAAGCTGCGCGGTTTCTTTCATGCAATTACACCCCTTTCTAAATAATAACTATTGTTATTTAATAATAATATAGATTCTTATCTGTGTCAATAGAAAAACAATCAATTTACAGGGAATTCCATGAATTTCCACCGAAAAGCGGGAGTTGTTTTTTGCAGAAGGGTATGCTATGCTAATCTGCAGAAGAAAGGAATGATTTTTTATGCACATTGTTTTGTTGGAGCCGGAAATCCCCCAGAACGCAGGCAATATCGCGCGCACCTGTGCGGTCACAAATTCCGTCCTGCATCTGATTAAGCCTCTGGGCTTTTCCGTCGAGGATAAATATCTCAAACGCGCAGGTCTGGATTACTGGAAACTGCTCGATATTCGCTATTATGAAAATTTCGAGGAATTCTGCGAAAAGAACCCCAATGCGAAAATCTGGATGGCATCCACAAAGGCGCGCCATGTCTATGCCGATGTGACCTACGGCGAAAATGATTACATCATGTTCGGGAAGGAAAGCGCAGGCATCCCCGAAGAAATCCTCATGGCGCATGAGGAGCATACCATTCGCATCCCCATGCTCGAAGCAGCAAGAAGCCTGAATCTTTCCAATTCCGTTGCCATTATTATTTATGAAGCCATGCGTCAACAGGGCTTCCCCGGCATGCTCATGGAAGGGCAGCTGCATCACCATAAATGGTAAGCATCAAAAAAGCGACCCGAAAATTTTTCGAGCCGCTCTTTTTTTATTCGTTTTCTTCCGTTTCCTCTTGCATTTCGTCTATCGGTATCTCATCCATCGGCATTTCGTCCTCCGGCATTTCCTCCGCAGGGGGTGCAGGGGGTTCTGTTGCAGGGAATGCAACAAATGCCTTGAACAAATCACCCTCAATTTCCAGAGAGAATTT
>JBNMGO010000031.1:0-8772 GCA_050872285.1 Anaerotignum sp. | reverse complement strand
GTTCTGTGAAAACAACCTCGCATTTGCCGAAGGTCATATTTTCGTCATCCTCTGCCTTTTTTGCAACCGTTGCCGCAATCACATTTGCGGCATCATTGCCGGAAGGGATAATCAGCCCACGAACGATATTTTCCACCGTCAGCGTTTCGCCCAGTTCATGCCCTGCCTTACTGGAATCCAGAGAAACCTCATTGATTTCGGAGCCAACCACAATCAAATCCTCCGGCTTGAAATAATCCAGTGCCACCAGAGCGGTCAGCATTTTTGTCATGCTGGCAGGATACATCTTCTGGGTGGCATTTTTTTCATACAGAATCGTCCCCGAAGATGCTTCAATCAGAATTGCCGCCTCTGCCTCAATTTCGGGTGCCTTGTCCGCCAGCATCACAGCTGTCTGCAGGGCATCTGCCGTTTTTTCGGTTTTCTTTTCTTCCTTCGTATCATCCGCAGCCGCAGCAGTATTGTCCTGCTGTGTCTCCTTCTTATCCTTACCGCAGCCGGCTGCACCAAACGCAACCGCCGCCGCCAGACATAAGGCAGTCAGTTTTGCGAAAGATTTCTTCATTTTGAAACATCCTTTCTGCTTTTCTTTCTTCTTTTTTCCATCAGTTCCCGTTTCCATGCCTTCAGTTCTTCATCAAACCGCTTGGAATGCATACCGGGGTATGCACGCATCAGACGGCGCTCGATAAAGCTGCTCTTCTGCAAAGCATTGATACGGGATTCCAGTTTTTCCTTGATTTCTTCCTGAACAAACTGCCGACGCAGACGTTCTTCCTCGCGCAGCTGTTCCAGCTTTTCGTTTTCCTCTGCCATGCGTTCCTTGAATTCACGCAGGAATTCCGCAGCAGGCATGCTCTCGAAATGCGCAATGATTTCCTGTCTTGTGGCGTAAAGCCTTGTTCCCTCGAGCTTTTTCTGCAGCGCATCGTGCGCTTCGCTGAGGGCTGCCAGCTTTTCGTTGAACCGCAGGATATGCAGCACTGTAATCGTGGTATCCACAGCCAGATACGCAAGCAGGAGCGTTGCCGCCAATTCGCCCCATGCACGGGGGATTGCCGCAACGAAATCTGCAATCGCCGGCTGCACCACGCGCATCACAAACGTCGCCAGAATACCCCACTCCACGGAACGCTCCAGGCAGACGCGCCCCTTGATATTAAAGGGCTTTTGGGAATAATCCCACCATGTGGCATGGAACAGCTTTTCCAATATCAGCCCGATGAGATATTCCACAACGGTTGCAATCACAAAGCCGCCCAGAAACAACAGCGGAATCGAATCTGAAACAGGCTCCAGTGTCAGAAGAATCAGCAGTGCGCCTGTGCCGTAAATCGGGCAGAACGGGCCGTTGATAAAGCCGCGGTTCACCCATTTTTTCGCGTTGAGGGAAACATACGCCGATTCCATTGCCCATCCCAGAAAGCTGTAAATCACAAAATACGCATATAATTCAAAAAATGTAAACGAAAACCAAACGGTTGACCACATCGCAATCCCTTCCTTATGAATTATGAATTGTTATTTGTCTGCAGAACGCCCCGTTCCTTTAAATATGCCATCGTCTGCGCCAGTGCGCCTGCCCCGTCCGTTTTGCTCATGTCTATCCAAAGCCCGTCAATCTGGCGTTTGAACCATGTCAGCTGTCGCTTCGCAAAGCGGCGCGTGTTGGTTTTCAGCTGGGTGACGGCTTCGTCCAGTGTGCATGCTCCGTTGAAATACGGCACAAATTCCTTATAGCCGATGCCCTGCATGGAAACCAGATCTGGCGAATAGCCCCTGTCCAGAAGTCCCTTCACCTCAGCTAAAAGCCCCTGCTCCATCATCAGGTCAATCCGCTGTTCAATGCGCGCATAAAGCTGTTCGCGCTCCATCGTCAACAGGATAACCGCCGCGTTGTAGGGCGTTTCCTTTTCCTTCTGCTCCGCGTTATGCTCAGAAAATTTCTGTCCCGTTAAGTAATGATATTCCAACGCGCGCGTCACACGCTTGACGTTATTCGCATGGATATTCTCCGCATAGGCAGGGTCGATTTTCTGCAGGCGTTCATACAGCACCTGCGGCCCTTCCTCTTTGGCGATACGATAACATTCCTCCCGATAGGAGGTATCGTTTTCCGTTTCGGTAAAATCATTATCATACAACAGGGCGTTGATATAAAACCCTGTGCCGCCGACCAGAATGGGAATCTTCCCCTTCGCCCAGATTTCTTCCATATACGCCTTTGCCTTCTGCTGAAAGAGCATGACATTATATTCCTCATCGGGGTCGAGCTCATCAATCAGATAATGCGGCACACCGTCCGCTTCTTCGGGTGTCACCTTTGCCGTCCCGATGTCCATATAGCGGTAAACCTGCATGGAATCGGCAGAAATCACCTCGCCGCCGATTTCCTTCGCAAGGCGAATCGAAAAGCCTGTTTTGCCGCAGGCGGTCGGACCGCCAATCACAATCAATGGTTTTTTCATCATTTCACCTGCTCAATTCTGGATGCGTTTAAACATCTTTTCCATTTCATATTTCGTCAGTTCGATAATCGTCGGTCTGCCATGGGGGCAGGTAAAGGGATGCTCCAGACCCAAAAGTCTGTGAATCAGCTCCTCCGCCTCTCTTGTACTCAGCACATCATGCCCCTTGACCGCCGCCTTGCACGCCATCGTCGCCACCGCCAGTATCTTTGTATCATATACATTGGAAATGCGTTCCTCTGTCAGCCTGTCGAGAATGTCGGTGAAAAAGCCGACCTCTGTCGGGTTCTGCAAGAGATACGGCGTTGCGCGCAGGGCGTATTTCTCGCCGAATTCTTCCAATTCAAAGCCAAAGCTTTCCAGAAGTTCCCGATTGCTCCGCAAAACCTCTGTCTCCATCGGGGTCAGGTTCAGCATCAGAGGGGTCAGCATCCGCTGGGAAATGACCTTTTCTTCCCTGAATTTATTCATAAATTCCTCATACAGCACCCGTTCATGCGCGGCATGCTGATCAATGAGATACAGGCAATCACCCTGCTCCACAATCCAATAGGTACGGAACACCTGTCCGATGATTTTATAATTTTGGAAAAACGGCTGTTTTGCTTCTGCCGGCTTTTCTTCTTCTGTTTTTTCTTCGGAAACAATCGGCTTCGGTGTCTCTGTCGGCTGTTCTTCCTGTAAAATCGGCTTCGGCTCTTCCTTTCGGTATGGCACTGCCGTCTGTGCAAAGCTTTCCGCCTTGGGCGTACGTTTCAGCGGTTCATCTACACTGCGTCCGCCCGATGTGGGAGGCTTTGGCTGTTCTGCCGCACGCAGGAGTTTTTCTTTTTCCTCTCTGGAAAGCAGTACCCCCTGCGATTGCGGGAGCGGAATTTCTTTAGAAGGATTTGCTGTAACTTCTGCCTTTGGCGCACTTTCCTTCAGGATAGTTTCCTTTATCATGGGTTCCTTCGGCTGTTCTGTTTCTTTCGGATTTTCTACCTCTTTCGGAATATCCGCAAGCGTCTGCTGTTCCGCCTGCGGCAGCTTTTCCTTCGGCTTCTTTTCCAGAACTGCCTTGGGAATCAGCACCGTTTCCTGCAAGGTTTTCGCAACGGCGTTGTAGAAAAATTCATACACCTCATCGTCATTCTTAAAGCGAACCTCTAATTTCGCAGGATGCACGTTTACGTCCACCTGTGCAGGCTCGACCTCAAGATTCAGCACGAAAACAGGGAATTTCCCAATCAATAGCTTTGTTTTATAGGCATCCTCCACCGCGGCGGAAACCACGGGGTTTTTGATAAATCTGCCGTTGATGAAAAGATTTTCATAATTGCGGTTTGCGCGGCAGAATTCAGGCTTGCCAATCAGACCGCTGACGGCATATTCGCCCTTGCGGTAGGAAATGGGGAGCATGCTGTTTGCCGCATCCTTCCCGTAAACATAAAACACCGCTGTTTTCGGGTCATTGTTCCCTGCCGTATGCAGGACGGTATTGCCGTTATTGATATAATGAATCGCAACCTCAGGATGCCCCAGTGCGATTTTGTTCACCAAATCCGAAACATAGCCGCTTTCGGTCGCAGGCTTTTTCAGAAATTTTCTGCGCGCAGGCACGTTGTAAAACAGATTCTTCACTGTGATGGAAGTGCCCTCTCTGCAGGCGGTATCCTCAAATTCCTGTATCTCCCCGGCATGAATCACAATGCGCGTGCCGGTTTCCTCGTCTCTGGTTTTGGTCAGCATTTCCACCTGCGCCACCGCCGCGATACTCGCCAAAGCTTCCCCGCGGAAGCCTAAGGTAAAGATATGCTCCAAATCCTCAATCTGCGTCATTTTGCTTGTGGCATGGCGCAGAAACGCTTCCTTCACCTGCTCCTTGGGAATCCCCGAGCCGTTATCGGTAATGCGGATATAGGAAATGCCGCATTCCTTAATTTCTATGGTCACACTGCCGGCGTTTGCATCAATCGCGTTTTCCGTCAGTTCCTTTACAACGGATTTCGGAGATTCTACCACTTCCCCTGCCGCAATTTTATTGATGGTTTTTGCATCCAACAGTCGGATTTTCTGCATAGACCTCCTCCTTTCTCAAGGCTTACAGTCCTTTTGCCTTTTTCTGCAATTCAAAAAGCGTTTGCAGTGCTTCGATGGGCGTCATCGCCATCACATCCAGCTTGGAGAGCTCATCCGCAAGCTGCGTTTCCGCAATATGGAACATATCCATCTGCTGTGCGGTTTCTTCCTGCTGTTCCTTGGATTCCACTGCAATCTGCTTTGCTTTTTTCGTAATATCCGCCGCGTTCAGCTGTTTGAGAATCTGTCCGCTACGGCGAATCACCTTATTCGGCAGCCCTGCCAGACGCGCCACCTGCACACCATAGCTATGGTCTGCGCCGCCGCGCTGAATCTTTCGGAGGAAAATAATATCCTCGCCCTGCTCCTGCACGGCAATGCAGTAATTCTTCACACCGGAAAGCTTGCCCTCCAGTTCACTGAGTTCATGATAATGCGTTGCAAAAAGCGTCTTCGCGCCAATCTGCTTCGTATCCGCGATATATTCCAGCACCGCCCACGCGATGGAAAGCCCGTCAAAGGTGCTTGTCCCTCGCCCGATTTCATCCAGAATCAGCAGGCTTTTGTTCGTTGCGTTATGCAGAATATTCGCAACCTCTGTCATTTCCACCATAAACGTCCTCTGTCCTGCGGAAAGGTCATCCGATGCACCGACACGGGTAAAGATTCTGTCCACAATGCCGATATGCGCCTGCTCCGCGGGGATAAAGCTGCCAATCTGCGCCATCAGCACAATCAGCGCCGTCTGCCGCATATATGTAGATTTCCCTGCCATGTTCGGGCCTGTGATGATGGCAAGTCTGGTATCCTCTTTGTCTAAATAGGTATCATTCGGGATGAACTGTCCGTCCATCATTTTTTCCACAACGGGGTGTCTGCCGCCCTTAATCTCAATCACGTCACCGTCATCCACAAGCGGCTTTACATAGTTTCTGTTCTGCGCCACCTCCGCAAGGGACTGCAAACAGTCAATGACAGAAACGATATACGCGCAGTATTGAATCCGTTCCACCTCTGCCGCAACGGCATTGCGAATTTCGCAGAACATATCGTATTCCAGTGTGGTAATCTTATCCTCCGCGCCGAGAATCAGCTCTTCCAGTTCCTTTAATTCGGGCGTAATGAAACGCTCCGCATTGGCAAGCGTCTGCTTGCGGATATAGCCTTCGGGAACCATCTCCAGATTGGATTTTGTGACCTCGATATAATAGCCGAACACCTTATTGTAGCGCACCTTGAGGTTCTTGATGCCCGTCTTTTCGCGTTCTTCTTCCTCCAACTGATGAATCCAAGTGGTGCCGTTTTCCTTCGCCTTGGTATAGGTATCCAGTTCTTCGTTGAAGCCTTCGCGAATCATGCCGCCCTCGCGGACGGAAAACGGAGGATCCTCCACGATGGACTGTGCTATCAGCGCGTGGATATTCTCAAGCGTGTCCAGTTTATCATGCAATTCAGAGAGATAGGGGCTTTTGCAGCGGGAAAGAATCTCCTTCAAAAGCGGCAGATTTTCCACGGAATTTTTCAGTGCCGCCAAATCTCTTGCGTTCGCATTCTGATAGACCACACGGGACATAATGCGATCAAAGTCATACATGGAATGGAGAATTTCCTTGATTTCCTCTCTGAGGAACAAATCCTGAAATAACTCCTCCACCCCATCCAGACGCTGATTGATTTCTTCCTTGGAAAGCAAAGGCTGCTCCACCCATTTGCGCAGAAGCCTTGCGCCCATCGCGGTCTGCGTTTTATCCAGAACGCTTAAGAGGGAGCCTTTTTTGTTCTTCTCGCGCATGGTTTCCGTCAGCTCCAGATTTCGGCGGCTGGAAACATCCAACAGCATGAAATCCCCTGTTGTGTAATATTTCAGGGCGGAAATATGGCTCAAATCGTTTTTCTGCGTTTCATTCAGATACCACATCAGCGCACCCGAGGCACAAACCGCCAGCAGCTTTTTCTGCAAGCCGAAGCTTTCCAGTGTTTTCAGCTTGAAATGTGCAAGCAGGGTATCCTTCGCGGTATTGTATTCATACATACGGCTGTCAATATCATTCAGATACAGGCGGAACCGCTCCTCGATTTCCTTCGCCAGAGGCGTAGAAAGAAATTCGCTGTTGCAAATCAGCTCCGCAGGGGAAAACCTTGCCGTTTCATCCAGAATTTTTGCCGCCGCCTGCACGCTGCGAAATTCCGTTGTCTGAAATTCGCCCGTGGTGACATCGCAGACCGCAATGCCGTATCCGTTTGCGCTGCTGAAAACGGAGAGGATATAGTTATTTCTGGTTTCATCCAGAACGGTGTTATCCACAACCGTCCCGGGGGTAATGACGCGCACAACATCGCACTTCACCAGACCCTTTGCAGCCTTCGGGTCCTCCACCTGCTCGCAGATGGCAACCTTATAGCCCCGCTCCACCAGACGGGCAATATACCCATCCGCAGAATGGAACGGCACGCCGCACATAGGGGCTCTTTCCTCCTGCCCCCAATCCTTCCCCGTCAGGGTGATTTCCAGTTCCTTCGAAGCAATGACCGCATCCTCGAAAAACATTTCATAAAAATCCCCTAAACGAAAAAAAAGCAGACAATGCTTATATTGTTCTTTAATTTCAAAGTATTGCTGCATCATGGGTGTGATTTTCGCCATGGATGTTGTCCTCCTTCTCCTTTTTTCGCAAGCAAACCCGAATAAAGAACGGCGTCTCTATTCGGGTAAGCAAATGTATTCCTTTATTTCTTTCTTTCAATCAGTGGCAGCCGCTGCAGGATGCACAGCCGCCGGATGCACAGCCGCCGCCCTGTTCGGGTTCTTCGCCTGTCAGGGTTGCTGTGATGATGTTGAATACGGAATTTACGAAGTTATTGAAATTCTGTTCCGCAACGTACAGATCGGATGCCAGCTTATTGGTTCTGATTGCTTCGCCCTTTGCTTTCATCTGTTCGTTGAAGGCTCTCTGTTCTTCAATGGAGATGCCGCCTGCATTCATTTTTGCTTCAAAATCATAATGCAGCTTTGTGTATTCCTCTACCAGCTTTGCAATTTCGGGGTCGTTTTCGTATGCAGCCTTTGCCGCAACCAGTGCTTCCACCTGAGGGGTTTTCTGCAGTTCTTCGCCCAATGCTCTTGCCATTTCAAAAATCGTTGCCATAATGCTTCACCTTAAATCCTTTCGCCTATTAAATAAAATGTTTTGTTTTCTGTAATTTTCACAGGAACCATCTGCCCGATGAGGTCTTCCGTGCCTTTAAAATGCACCAGCATATTATTATCGGCACGCCCTGTCAGAACTGATTTATCCTGCTTGCTTGTTTCCTCTGCAAATACCGTCATGACCTTGCCAAGCTGCTCCTCATGCACCTCATGCACAATGGGGTTTAAGATATTGAGCATCCTGTCGAAGCGGTCCTTGATGACATCCTCGGGCACCTGATTATCCATGGTTGCCGCAGGGGTGCCTGTCCGCTTGGAATAAATAAAGGTAAACGCGGTACTGTAACGGGATCTGCGGATGACATCCAGTGTTTCCTGGAAATCCTCCTCCGTTTCCCCGGGGAAGCCCACGATGATATCCGTGCTGAGGGTGATACCCGGCATGGCCGCTCTCGCCTTGCGCACCAGCTCCATGTAGGATTCCTTTGTATAGTGGCGGTTCATGCGGCGCAGAATTTCATCACTGCCGCTCTGCACAGGCAGATGCAGATATTTGCATACCTTATCACATTCCGCCATTGCCTGTATCAGTTCATCGGACAAATCCTTGGGATGAGAGGTCATGAAACGAATCCGTTCAATTCCCTCCACCTCGTTTACCATCCGCAGAAGCTCCGCGAAGGAAACGGGGGTTTCCAGATTTTTGCCGTAGGAGTTTACATTCTGCCCTAAGAGCATAACTTCCTTTACGCCGCCTGCCGCAAGCTTTCTTACCTCCGCGAGGATATCCTCGGGGGTACGGCTGCGCTCTCTGCCACGCACATACGGCACAATGCAGTAGGAACAGAAGTTATTGCAGCCAAACATGATATTGACCGATGCCTTATAGGGGAAATGGCGGATGGCAGGCAAATCCTCCACAACCTCGCGCTGCTCCTGCCAGATATCATACACCGTTTCGCCGCTTTCCATGCGCGTTGCCACAAGCTCAGGCAGCTTATAGAGATTAAACGTACCGAATACAATATCGACATGGCGGTATTTCTGCCGCAGGGTTTGCAGCACCGTTTCCTGCTGCATCATGCAGCCGCAAAG
>JBNMGO010000288.1:0-2487 GCA_050872285.1 Anaerotignum sp. | reverse complement strand
CTTAATGGTAGGGTCTTCTTCCTTAATCTTTGTCAGCGCTGCGGAAAGCTTATCTTCATCGCCCTTGCCCTTCGGTTTGATTGCCATGCAAAGCACGGAACCGGGCAGGTTAATCTTGGGAATGATAATATTTGCATCCTTCAGAGAGAGGGTATCCTGTGTGGAGGTATTGGAAAGCTTTGCCAATGCGCCGATATCACCGGAATGCAGCTCGTCAACTTCAATCTGTTCCTTACCGCGAACCACAAAGATACGGCTTACCTTTTCGACGGTATCCTTTTCTTCGTTATAAATGCTCATTGTGGTATCCAGCTTACCTGTCATCACGCGGAACAGGTTCAGGCGACCGATATAAGGGTCGGCAATGGTTTTGAATACATAAGCGGAGAATCGTTCGTCATCAGAGGAGCAATAAACAACGTCCTTGCCGTCATGGAAGGCATGGAAGTTTGCCTTTGCTTCGATTGCGGGAAGGGTGAAACGAACGATTGTGTTCATCAGAAGCTTAACGCCATAGCCCAGAGTTGCGGAACCGCACATAACGGGTGCAATGCTGTGGTTTGTGATACCAACCTGCAGACCGTCATAGATTTCTTCTTCGGTCAGTTCTTCATCATTGAAGAATTTTTCCATCAGCTCTTCGCTGGATTCTGCCGCTACCTCAATCAGCATGGAACGCAGAACCTCAACCTGATCCTTTTTATCCTCGGGCATTTCGCATTTTTCCAGCTTGCCGTTTACTTTCTTTCTGGCATCTCGCTTAATCAGATTGATAAAGCCAATAAAGTTGCCGTTTTCATCATTAAAGGGAATCTGCAGGGGGGCAACGGCTTTCCCGAAGTTTTTACGCAGATCAGCCAGTGTTTTTTCAAAGTCCGCATTTTCATCATCCATCTGGTTAATGAAGATGATACGGGGCAGGTGCATTTCTTCGCAGTATTCCCATGCCTTTTCCGTGCCGACCTCTACGCCGGATTTTGCGGAAACCATAATCAGCCCTGTATCTGCTACGTTCATTGCCAGCTTTACCTCGGCTGCAAAGTCAAAGTAACCGGGAGTATCCAGGAAGTTAATTTTCGTATCCTGCCATTCAACGGGAATTACAGATGTATTGATCGAAACCTTACGGCGGATTTCTTCTGCTTCATAGTCGGACACAGTGTTTCCGTCTTCCACCTTACCGAATCTCTTTGTTGCACCGGAATAATACAGTGCTGCTTCGGCGTAAGTTGTTTTACCGGAACCGCTGTGGCCCAAAAGAACTACGTTTCTCACTCTGTTAGATGCATAATTTTTCATAGAATCTTCCCTCCCATAGGTTTATTTTTGAACGGATTTGTGTCCGTCAAGGGGCTTACTAACGCATACAGCGTACAAAATATGTACAATCTGTACATTACATTAAATTCGACCATTATTTGAATTTCCCTTTATTTTTTTCCAAAAAATTTTCGTATTGACGGTTTTGCTGAATAAAGTCGCATTTTCTCATTCTATTTTTGTGCAAAATAAAACCATACACCCGTATGGACAGATGTATGGCTTTCTTTTCGCACAAAAATTCTCAATTCCTTTACCGTAAACCGAAATAGGATGCAACCGCATTGCTCAGAGCCTCTGCAATTTCATCAATATTGCCGCGAATCCAGGCGGCATCCTCGGGGTTATCGTGATACGCAACCTCCACCAGAGCCGAGGGAGCGTTGGTCTGGCGCAATTCACGGAGGGTTGTGGTCGGCAGCACCTGCACCTTGGACGGGTCGGGATAGATTTTTCGCAGCTCATCGGCAATCAGTTCCGCCATCTGCCTGCCATAGGGACTTGTGGCATAATAATAGACCACGGGGCCCTGCCTTGTGCCTGCGATGGACGGAGGGGACGCGTTGGAATGGATGGCAAGGTGAAAATCAACATTGCTGTTATTGGAATCGGCAATCGCCTGCCCGAGTGTCATTTCGGGGTCATTGCGGAGGTATTCAATGCCGTCCGCCGCCAGATACGGCTCCATGGCATCCGCAATCAGATTCATGACCTCCTCCTCCGAACCGCCTCCGTAGAAGGGATTATATTCCTGCAAGGAGGGACTGAGATAAATTCTTGGCATAGCATTTCTCCCCTTTTCTTTTTCCCTCAATATATGAAAACATATAAAAAAAGTGCCGACACAGTCGGCACTTCGGTCGAAATCATTTCAACAGGCTGTTTTTATACATATTTTAGATATCTTCTCTTTCCAGAGGGTAAGGGAAGGTTGCAAGCTTGCCCTTCTGCTCCATGAAGCGGTCGGTATAGCTTGTGACGTCATCTTCGGTGTAGCTGGAATTATGCTCCAGAACGGCATCCAGGAAGGTACCCATCTCGGCGGTGCTTGCAAAGCCAAGATATTCCAGAACCTTCGCAACGTTTTCATCCCCTTCGGGGAACAGCTCCAGATATGCCTGTGTCAGGACTCCATTTGCCATGCCGTGGGGCAGACCCTTTTCGTAG
>JBNMGO010000358.1:0-1953 GCA_050872285.1 Anaerotignum sp. | reverse complement strand
CATACAGGGGTGCAGGATAGATTTGCCGTTTCCAAGTGTCGGCGCAACGGAGAATATCCTGCTTCTGGCGGCGCGCGCGGAGGGGGTTACGGTGCTTCGCAATGCCGCGAGAGAGCCGGAGATTGTTGCCCTGGTGCGGTTTCTGCGTGCCATGGGGGCGGAGATTTACGGCGAGGGAACGGGCAGTCTCCTGATAGAAGGGGTGAAGCGGCTGCATGGGGCGGTTTTCGCGATTCCTGCCGACCGCATCGAGGGCGGTACGTTTCTGTGCGCCGCCGCCATGACAGGCGGAGAATTATGCCTGAAGGGACTGGAACGGGAGCAGCTCGGCGCGGTTCTGGAAACGCTGCGCATGACGGGTTGTCGGTTCTTTTGGGAGGAGGGCAATCTCCTCTGGATGCGTCCGCCAAGGCGGTTGCTGTCGGATTTTTCGATTATAACGGGACCGTTTCCTGCCTTTCCGACGGATATGCAGCCTTTGCTGATGGCTTTATTGACATTGGCGGAAGGACATTGTATGATTAGTGAAACAGTGTTTGAAGCCCGTTTTTCGCAGGCGGAGGGGCTTTGCCGCATGGGAGCCGATATCCGCATTGATGGCAGAACGGCTTCGATTTTCGGCGTGGAGCGGCTTTCGGGCGCGGAGGTTTTCGCAAAGGATTTGCGCTGTGGTGCGGCACTTCTGTGTGCGGCGCTTGCGGCGGAGGGCGAAAGCCTGGTGCATGGCGCGGAATTTGTGGAGCGCGGCTATGAAAAAATCGAGGATGCGCTTTCGCTTCTGGGCGGCGAAATTCGGCTGATCTAAGAACACGGAAAGGATACTCTATGTTTCATCGGAAGAAAAAACAACAGAAAAAAACGCAGGAAATGCTTGATATTGATTTGATGGAGGAAATCGGCTACTATCAGAAAAAGCCAGAGAAAAAGGGGATTGACCAGAAAATCGTGATTGCACTGGTGCTGGTGGTGGTTGTGATTGCGTGCGTGCTGTTTTCGCCCCTGTTTGCGGTGAAAAAGATTGAAACAGAAGGCGCAAGCCAGTTTACAACATCCGAACTTTGCGAAAAAATCGGTCTTTCCAAGGGGGATAACCTCTTTTTATTCAGCAAGAGCAAAGCGGCAAAAACGCTTGAGAAAAGCCCTTATATCGCTTCTGCGAAGCTTTCCGCGAAGCTGCCGCATACCATGAAGATTACGATAAAGGAAAGAAAGGCGAGAGGGTATGTGCCCTATATGGGGGCGTACCTTTACATAGACGAGGAAGGGCGCGTGCTTGAGGTGGCGGACAGCTGTCGGGATGCACTTCCTCTGGTCAAGGGCTTGCAGTTCGACAGCTTCACGGAGGGGGAAATTCTCCCCGTGGAAAATACGGATGCGCTGACGGTGGTACTGGAAATTTCGCAGCTGATGGAAAAATATGAGCTGTTGGACGAGGTTGTGGAGATTGATGTTTCCAACCCGAAGGATATTTACGCCTATGTGAACCAGGTGCAGATTCATCTGGGGGATATGACGAACAGCAACATGAAGATTCAGTATATGCAGCAGATTGTGAAAAAGATTCCCGAGGAGGACAGAGGGATTTTAGACCTCAGCGGATTGGACAACCCTAAGGCGAATGTCACCTTCCGCTACCTGACCTGACGGGACAGACGGGAAAGCTTATGGAAAGGGGAAGGATACATGAAACGAGCATTGGCATTTTTACTGGCAGGAAGTATGGTGTTTGGCGGCTCTGCCTGTGGCACGCAGGAGAAGGATGCACCACAGACCACGCAGGAGGTATCCGAGAAGGATGCAGACGAAGCAGCCTTTGTATGGGAAACGGAAGCGAAGGAAGAACCCTCCGCCATGCTGAAGGGGCTGACGGAGGATATTGTGGTTTCGATTCTGAAGGAAAGCTACCCAAATTACAGAAGATGGGAGGGCTATACCCTTACGGTGAAAAGTCTG
>JBNMGO010000122.1:0-4871 GCA_050872285.1 Anaerotignum sp. | reverse complement strand
TCTGGCGTAGCGTACAAATTCCATCATCAATGTACGGGGAAGTCCGTCCGCATCATACTCCAGAACGCTACCACCCTTTTCATTCAGGTATGCCATTGCGGCGGCAATAAAGCCACGAACCTTGTTATCCGTGGTTTCATCGTCCCATGTAATATTCAGATAGTTTTTGACATCCGCCAGAAGCTCCGCAGGAATCCCCTGCCGCTGCATCAGGATTTCGTCACAGTAACGGTATAGGCTTTGGTGGTTGTGCCGTCAGCCGCCGTTACGCTAACCTTAACGGTATTTGCGCCTTCCTTCCACGTTGCCGCAGAGCCGTTATCCACTTCTGCGTCATTTACCTGTACACCGATTTCCGCGCCTGCATCAGAGGGCACTGCCGTAATGGTGTTGGTTGCATTTGTGGTTTCCGCCGTATAGGTTACGGTTGCCTTCGCGAAGGCAGGGGACAGGCTCAGACTGCCAATCTTCAAATCAGACAGTGTAGCATCATCGGACGCAGTGGCTGTTTCCACCTGCTCCACCTTGTAGGTCAGAGGCTGGAGGTCTGCAATATCCAGATACAGGAAGGCATTGTTATCCATAGGGAAACCATTTGCATACAGCTTCACCAGGTAAACCCTGTTGTCCTCCAGGAACTGATACTGATCGGAATAATCAATCTTGCCTTCCTTGTTCATACCTGCCGCCGCAAAATATTTCTTACCCAGACCGAGAACCGCTTCACCGCGGCTCAATGCCGCAGACTGGATAATGGTCATAGGATACGGCACAACGTCATTGCGATAGGTGCCATCAGGTGCCATCACCGTTGTTGCGGGCATCACTTTCTGGAAATAATCCTGCGGATTGACAATCAAGAGGACATTCTCCACGGTTCTTGCTTTCCCGTTGGGGTCTGCCGCAATCAGAGAAATCAGGTTGCCGACCGTTTTCACAGAAAAGTCATTTACCTTGATTTTCTCCTTCGCGGGGTAAATGCCACCTGTTACGGTAACGCCGTCCCCCACCTGACGCATCATGCCGATGGGCTTTTCATGCCCGTCCCCTTTGACAATGCCTGCCTCCAGACCGTTCGCCAGTGCTTCATACAAAATCTGTCTGGCATAGTTGTCCAGCCATTCAGGGCCTAAATCCAACATCGCCTTGCAGACAGGCAGAAAAGCGGACAGCTTCAGCAGAGTTGCATTGACTTCCTTGAAACCGGAAAGCAGTTCCTTTACAATCGTATCCGTCAGCGCACCCCACTGTGCCTCCTGCCGCCCGTTGGTGTTCATCAGCATTTTAATTGCACCACCTGTGGACAGGAAGCCGATATGGGACAGCAGAGGATGTTCCTCTCTCAAATCATCAAATACGGAATCAATCACCGTTTCTGGCATCACAACATCCAGATTTGCCAGTGCCTGCTTGGGGTCTGCGGCGCGCATTGCCTCACCCAGTTTCTGGTAATACTGCTTTTCCTGAGAGGTCAGCTGACGCACACCACGTGAGGTCAGAGCCCTGCTGTCATTCTCCTGTCTAAGCTGTTCGATTTTGCCCTCATAGTCCTGCTTGATGTCCTCGCCGATGCACGCCATCATGTCATTCATGGCGGCGGCAAAGCCTTCCTTGTCATCCTGCTGCAACGCCGTCTGCATTGCCTGTCTGATTTCTTCTCTTGTTTTTGCATCATTGTGTTTCATTTTCTATCACTCCTTTATTTTTCTGCATCAAAAAAGCCGTTCAGCATCGCCATGATACTGTTCGGCCTTTCCTTCTGTTCTGGTTTCGGATCACGCTCTCTTTCTCCGATACACGGCTCTGTCAGCTGCCGCAGCTGTGCTACAAGGCTTTTCTGCATTTCAATCCGCTGCTGTACATTCAGATTTGCTTTCTGCATCACGCCTGCAACCTTTGCAGGGTCTGCATCCTCTTCCGCGAATCTGTCCGCCAGACCGTATCTGATGCAGTCCTCTGCGGTCAGCCATGTTTCGTCATCCATCATACGGGACAGCAGTTCTTCTGTAACCTTCTCGCCTGCCTTCTGCAGATACGCCTGCTTTCCGGCATTATTGATAATATCCAAATCATCCGCCGCCTTCCGCAGTTCTGTGGCATTGCCATAGGAGAACATCCACATATTGTGGATCATCATCAGCGCATTTCTTGGCATGATGATTTCATCCCCTGCCATGGCAATCACCGAGGCAATGGAGCAGGCAAAGCCGTCGATATAAACGGTTTTCTTCGCAGGGTGCCGCTTCAACTGGTTGTAGATGGCAGTGCCTTCAAATACAGAGCCGCCATAGCTGTTGATATACAGTTTGATTTCCGCAATATCTGCGTATTTCGCCAGTTCCTCACGGAAGGTGTTTGCACTGGTTTCACTGCGAATGACTTCGTCCGTCCACCAATCGTAGCCGTCACTTTCCACATCACCGTAAATATAGATTTCCAATACGCCGCTTTGCTGTGCCGCCTGTTTGATTTCCCACATATTTTTCCGTTCCTTCATGCTTATTCACCCCCTTTCCCATCAACGCGGTGCATCGCACCATCCAGAGTTTCAAAGTTTTTGGTAACAAAATGCTGATTTGCCCAAGGCTCATTGATTTTCGGCATCCCTGCCGCATCCAATACGTCATTCACACAGAACGCCGCAGAACCAATCAGCTTTTCGATATTCGCCGCATTGCCGAACAAATCGAAATGCAAAATTCCAGAGGTATCAATCTGTAAATAGGTGCCTTCCTTCCATTCTGCAAAGCTGTATCGTTTGCGGTTGATTTCCTCCGAAAGCTGGTCGCACAGAGGGTCAATGCAGGTAGTCAGCCACCTTGTCATAGCGTCCTTGGAATCCGCCACATCGCCGAAAATCAGCACAGGCGGAATCAGAAACCCTCTTGCCGTAAAATCAAAAATATCATCCACCAAAGCACGAATATCCCTCGTAGAACGCTGTATATCCGGATTTCCGCCGACATCTTCGTATTTGTACCCATCAAATTCGGGCAGAACACCGTTTTCGGATGTCAGAAACGGCTTTACCTGGTTATTCAGCATTTCGCCAAAGACCTGGTTCCAATCCTTCTTGCTGTCCTTGCCGTCACCGATATTCCCTGCGTTCGCAATCTGGCTGACGTGTACTTTAAAGTGTCTGCCGCTGCCCCATTCGTAATTCTTCATTGCCGCCTGCACCAGTCTTATGTATGACTGATACAGCCCGTCCAGTACAGGTCTGATGTCCTTATGGTTCAGCCTAAGATGCAGCACTTCATGTTCCGAGAATGTATTCTGATAGCTGTCCTCACCGACAACCACGCCCTGATATTCGTTTTCCTTCCACGGATGCTCTACCGGTCTTGTAAAGCTGTCCGCTACTGCCAGATATTCCCGTCCGCCTGTTTTTCCGCCGCTGATAACCAATACTTCATTCTCCTTGTAAAGCTGATAAATCAGCTTGTGCAAAAAAGCAGTGCTGTTCTGGTTGGGGTTCGGCTCCACGTTCCAGAGATAATACTCCTCGCCCCTGTTTTCCTCATGCTTTCTGTAGGTCTTGAATGTGCATTTGCCGACTGCGTTTGCAATCATCGCAACACAGGTATGAAATGCCAGTTCACGGATACGGTATTCCTCCAACGCCTGCTGTAATTCCAGAGAGGAAATCTCCGCTGTGCCGCCAATCCCCAGTTTGGATAATATCCATCGTTTGATACTGATTCCCATTTTCTCACCCCCTTAAAATACAAAAGCACCTGTTGTCGGAATTTGCACAGGTGCGCCGTCGCCAAGAACGGATTCTATTGTCATTGCCGCTACAAACGCCATAAAAGCATCATTCTTGCGGCTTTTTGCCTCAATCTTTGCATAGATAAAGTTGCCCGTATCTATGCCTGATTTTATCTTTGTTCCCGATTTTACCCGCTTCGTGTTGTTCACGCCCCACCGCAGATGCGGAACATTGCCCCAGTGCAGATATTGGCGGTTAAAGCACTCCTGAATCACAGGCTCAATCTGCATAATGTCGGACGGACGCACCAGTTTGATGTTTTTCTGTTCATCACCGAAACCAATCTTTCGCAGGCTTTCCGCAACCAGAGCATAGCGGTGATGGTCAAGCGCAAGCATCTTCACATTGTATTTCCGCATACTGTCCCAGATGTAATTCGCCAGTAAATCGGGGTGAATCCCGACATCGTCCACCACTGTAACCTCGCCGCGCTCCGCCCATTCCTTCCATGGAGCCTTTACGCGGTGCAGTGTTTTCGACCTTGCACAAATCCATGCGTGGTTAATATCGAACCTGTCCGCACCTCTGCGGAAATGCAAATCCACTGCCGCCCAGTCATCCAGTTCCGCGTAGTCAATACCTGCGACACAGTTCCACCCCGTCATGTCAGGCAGAGGCTTATTTGTCGCCGCTACGTTTTCGTATTCCGTTACTGCAATCTCCTTCGCACCGGAACGGATGCCCATTCGCTTTGTCATGAAATCCCCATTCTGTTCGGGATGCTCCAACCATTCCCTGTATTCATCCTCCACCTCTGCATAGAGTTCGGGGAGATACGGCAGAGAAGGATTTGCCATCTGCCAGTTTTCGGGATGATGCACCTGTTCCTTCTGATTCAGGCAACAGATAAACGGCAGAAAGCCGTTGTCCGCCTCGCCCTCAAAAAGAATCCTGCGCCCTCTCGCTAAGTAATCATCCAGAGGACCATCGGAAATATCACCATTCGAGGTAAAGTAGCCGCGCCTTGGCTGTGCCACCTTCCCTTGCCCTGTGGTAAAAACCCTGATGTTGTCATAATTTTCATACTGATGCACCTCGTTGAAGATAACCTTGCCGCTGCGCAGACCATCTCGCCCCTTGGGGTTATTGGTGTGCCCCT
>JBNMGO010000341.1:0-2043 GCA_050872285.1 Anaerotignum sp. | reverse complement strand
GGCTTTAACTCCGGCGCAAAGCAATACGAAAGGGTGAAGCAGACCATTCAGACCGCCGCAAAGATTTCCATCGGGATTTCTGTGCTGTGGTTTCTGGTGTTCCGCTATGGCGGCGGCTTTCTGGCGGCACTTTTCGTGGAGGAAGAGCCGCTGTATCAGGAATTTGCGGTGCATTGCTTCCGTTTGTATATGCTGGGGTTCTTCGTCTATGGTCTGCCAAATGTAACGGCATCCTTCTTTCAGGCAATCGGCAGTCCTGCAAAGTCTCTGGCGGTTTCGCTTTCCAGACAGGTGATTTTCCTGATTCCGCTGGCACTCCTGCTTTCGGCGCGCTTCGGTATGGATGGGGCATTGGGCGCGGCACCTGTTGCGGATGTACTGGCGTTTTTGCTGGCGGTGCTGCTGTTGAAAAAGGAACTGCGCGGTTGGAAAAAGAAAAATATGATATCGTAAAGGCAACGGACTATTCCGTTGCTTTTTTTCATATCTATAAAGCACACCAAAAAAAACGGGATGATTTTAAGATGAGAGAAAACGTAAAAACGGGGATAAAATATCTGGTTTTGTTCGGAATGTGCTTTCTGGGCGGCAGGCTTCTTGCCGCAGGGCAGACGGCACGCGTCAGCGGCGAAAAGCCCTCTGAATTAGCCATTCTGATTGATGATTTCGGCTATTGCGGCGCGGGAACAGAGGAGATGCTTGCGCTTTCCATCCCCTTTACGGCGGCAATTATGCCCTTCTCCTCCTGCACGGCGGAGGATGCGGAACGGGTGCGGCAGGCAGGCAAGGAAATCTTTATCCACATGCCGATGGAGTCTCTGACGGGCAAGCGCGAATGGGTCGGAGAGAAGGGCGTTTTTCGGGATATGGACGATGCCGCCATTCGGGAGCGGGTCGAAGAAGCGTTTTCTGTTCTTCCGGATGCGGCAGGCATGAATAACCACATGGGCTCTGCTATCATGGAGGATGAACGCAGCCTTTCGGCGGTGATGGATGTGCTGAAAGAGAAGGGCGTTCCTTTTGTGGACAGCATGACAACGGCGAAAAGCCTTGGGAAAACCGTTGCCGCGGAAAAGGGCGTAACCCTTCTGGAACGGGATGTTTTTCTGGACAGTACCGATTCCGTTAATGTGGTCAAGGATAATCTCCGCAAGGCGGGCGCGGTTGCGTTGGAAAAGGGGTCTGCGATTGCCATTGGGCATGTCGGCCCCGAGGGCGGGAAAATTACGGCGCAGGCAATCAAAGAGGTTGCGCCTGAGCTGGAGCAGGCAGGCGTTACCTTTGTGACGGTCGGCGAATTGGCAAAATGACGGCAGATGTGCTATACTGGATACATACAGTGGACAAAGGAGAGAGAAACAGTGGCACATTGGAATTCCAGAGGACTGCGCGGCAGCAGCTTTGAAGAAATCATCAATTTCACAAATGAACGCTACAGACAGTCGGGGCTGGCGCTGTTCCAGAAAATCCCTACTCCCATCACGCCGGTGCGGATGGATGAGGAAACGCGGACGATTACCCTTGCATATTTTGAAAAGCAGTCCACGGTCGATTATATCGGCGTGGCGCAGGGCGTACCCATTGCCTTTGATGCGAAGGAAACGGCAGGAAAAAGCCTGCCCTTGCAGAATATTCACGCGCATCAGATGGCTTTTATGGAGGAATTTCGCCGCCAGAGGGGACTTTCCTTTCTTCTGGTGCATTTTTCTGCGGCGGATGTATATTATCTTCTGCCGTTTGAAACACTGAAAGCATATTGGGAAAATGCGGCAAAGGGCGGACGAAAATCTATCCCCCTTGCAGCGTTTGAGGAAAAATACAGCATCCGGCAGACGGGCAATCTTCTGCATTATCTGGAGGCGGTCAGTCTGTATCTGGAGGAAACGGAAAAACAAGGAAGTGAGGAATCATGCTGAAAAAATCAGCAGTAGAAAATATACTGACAGCGGCACTGGAAAGCGGTGCCGATTTTGCTGAAATTTACGCGGAGCGCACAAAAAGAAGCAGTATTTCCATGGTCAACGGCAAGGTGGAAACGGCACT
>JBNMGO010000080.1:0-6209 GCA_050872285.1 Anaerotignum sp. | reverse complement strand
CTGCCGAAATGCGCGAAATGATGCGTCAGGGGCTGTTGTGCGATTATTACCTGACCAGCACGAATGCCATTTCCGAGGATGGCGTTCTGGTGAATATTGACGGGACAGGCAACCGCGTTGCGTCCATCTGCTTCGGTCCGAATAACGTCATCGTTCTGGCGAGCCTGAGCAAGGTGGCACAGGATGTGGATGCGGCAATCAAGCGCGTGAGAGGGTACGTTGCGCCCGTCAACAATATGCGTTTCATGGGGAAAACCCCCTGCGCGGTGGACGGCACCTGCCATAACTGCGTTTCCGCGGAATGTATCTGCAATCAGATTCTGGTGACGAGAGTCTGCCGCCCGGCAGGCAGAATCAAGGTGATTCTGATTGGCGAGGAATATGGATATTAAAAATGAAGTTGAAGATTTAAGTTGAAAACAGGTTTTCAACTTGTTTCAACAGAGGAATAAACAGACAAGTTCCGTCAGCATAATATGCTTCGAAACTTGCTGTTTTCCTCGAGTGGGCAAAGCCCCCTCTGCGGATTTTATTCGGGGAACTATGTACTGCATGGAAATAACAGCAGATGCGATTTGTTCCCCGAACCCCTCCGCAATCTGGAGGTGTTTTTAAGAAACAAGAATGTTTATTAAAGTAAGAATGGTTTTTCTTTTTATCGGATTTAATTTTTTAAAGGCGGCTAAGAGCTGCTTTTCTTCTGTCTGCATTTTTGCGCCGACCAATTCATCAACGGTTACGTCTAACAGTTCCGCCAGCTTGATTAAGGTATCTATCGAAGGTTCGTTTCTGCCGCTTTCATAATTGGCAACCGCAGTATATCCATAATTCAGTTTTTTTGATACTGCTGCCTGCGACAGCTTTTTTCTTTTTCTGTATTTCCTTAAATTTTCTGAAAAAGCAGACATCCGAATTCCTCCTTAAATTCTATGCACTAAGATTAAGTGCATTTTGAAAAGTATACCATATTTTTCACTTAATATAAATGAAAATTTAGTGCATTTTAAGTGGAAAGAGGGTTGCAAATGAATAATCAGAAGCATATCAGTATTCGTATAGACGAAGAAGCCTTGAAAAAATTTCATTATGTTTCCAGATACAACGGGCGTTCCGCCAGTGGGCAGATTTTATACCTCATCAATCAATGTATCCGCGAATTTGAGAAGGAGCAGGGCGAAATCGAATTGGAACGCCCGAACCCTTGATTTTTCTCCCCAATCTGCTACAATAATAAGGTTAAGAGATTTTGTGAAGGAGAAACAACAATGGAAGAAATGGTTTTTCAGATTGGGCCCATCCGTCCGCCCAGTGAGGCGAACAGCCTGCTTTTGCGCGTGACGGTGAATTGCCCTTGGAATAGATGTAAATTTTGCATGCTGTATAAAAAATACGATTTCCACACCCGTTCCGTGGCGGAGGTGAAGAAGGATATCGACACCATGGCGGAGCTGCGCGACCGTATTTTGCAGTATAAAACGGCGAATGGTTGGGATATTCAGGCAATCAACAACGAATATCAGACTTTGACAACAGATGACCAGCGTTGGTGCTACCAGATGGTGTTCCGCTGGATGACGGAAGGGGACTGCAATTCCATCTTTTTGCAGGACGCGAATACGATGTGCCTGCGTGCGGATTGGCTTGCGGAAATCATTCGTTATGTGCGCGTGAAGCTGCCCGAAATCAAGCGGATTACGTCTTATGGCAGAGCAAACACGCTTGCGAAAATTACCCCCGAGGATTATAAAATGCTGAAGGAGGCAGGCTTAGACCGCATCCATTCCGGCTATGAATCCGGTTCCGATAAGGTGCTTGCGCTGATTGAAAAGGGCTGCACGCAGGAGGAACAGATTATCGGCGGCAGAAAGGTACGGGATGCAGGGATTGAGCTTTCCATCTACTTCATGCCCGGGGTTGGCGGGAAGGAGCTTTCCGATGACAACGCCATCGAAACGGCGAAGGTTATCAATGCGGTGAACCCGAATTTCGTCCGCCTGCGTACCTTTGTGCTGCGTACCGGCTCTCTGATGGAGGAAGTGCGCGATGCCGGCGGCTGGACGGAGGATACCGATATGAATAAGCTGTTGGAAATCCGTAAGCTTCTGGCGCATATCGACCCGACAAAGGCAAACGGCAAAATCACCAGTGACCACATCATCAACCTTTTGCAGGAGGTCAGCGGCGATATGGATACCGACCTGCCGTGGATGCTGGAATATATTGATTCCTTCCTTGCCCTGCCGCGCTTAGAGCAGAGAAAATATCAGATGGCGCGCCGCATGGGCTTCCCTCTGGATTGGAAGCAGCTCTGGCGGATGCGCGAGAGCGACCAGAAAATCGTGGAGGATTTAGCGAAAAACATCGTGGATGAAAAGGAATGGGAAAAGAAACTCCATGCCTATATGGATCATTATATTTAAGGAGGTGCCGCAATGGCAAAAGAAGCAATTTTTACGGCAATTATCCCTGCAATTTTAATCTTCTTTCTGGTTTTCTTCAACATCAGAAAAATGCAGAAGCAGGCGAAGATTATGAAAATGGAGCATGAGGGCAAATGCGGCGGCGGCTGTGCAGGCTGCGCCCACAGCAAAAGCTGTCATTCCGAAAAGAAGGACGTATAAAGGAAGGAAAAAAGAAACACCTCAAACTGATTTTTCTCTCAGTCTGAGGTGCTTTTTTTATTGTTCGCCCTTTGTTCTGCTTTCGTGCTCGTTGCGGTAGCGTGTCATCAGGCCGTGGAACAGCTCCTCTGCTGTCGGGGGCGTAAAGCTGATGGCATTTGCGCCTGCTTCTACGGTCTGGCGGATGCTTTCCTGCGTGGGGCCGCCCGTTGCGATGATGGGCAGGTCGGGGTAGCGTTCACGCAGAATCCGCACCACCTCGGGTGTACGTGCCGCGGCAGATACGTTGAAAATTGTCGCGCCTGCTTCTAAGCGGGCATCAATGTCCGTATTTTCATCCAGAACGGTCACAACGATGGGGATATCGATGATATTTGCAATCTGTGCGATGACCTCGTTTGTGGTCGGCGCATTGACCACAACCGCCATTGCCCCGAAGGCTTCGGCATCCTTCGCCAGCATCACAACGCGCGCGCCTGTAGTTGTGCCGCCGCCCACGCCGCAGAAAACGGGCAGGCTTGAGGTGGAAACAATCGCGTCCGCAATAATCTGCTGGGGCGTAAAGGGATAAACCGCAAGCACGGCATCAGCGTTGCAGTTGCGGATGATGGCAATATCGGTGGAAAAAATCAAGGATTTGATGCGTCGTCCCATAATCACAATCCCACTGGCGGCATAAATTTCATCCGGCATGGTTACGATATGGTGACTTCTCAGCTTTGTTTTCACATGAGGAATCCTCTTTTCCCGGTCGAGTTTGATATGGTTCATTGGCGCACTTCCTTTCTGCGTTTTATTTTTCCTAGTTTTCCTCTATATTATACGGGAAGGAAAATGCACTTGTCAATAAATATGGAAGGAACTGGAAGACTGCCGCCGTACTTGACAGCAGAACACTTTTTCATTAAACTAGAAAAAAGAATCAGAAGGCAAGAGGTATTTTTTGAAAATTTTTAAAGGAGGATGACCTTGGAGGCTTATATAGGTCTGATACTTTCCGTTCTGCTCAACATTATTCTGCTTGTGCTGCTTGGGAAGTATCGTGTACAGGAAAACGAAAAAAACGTGACGGAGGAGGAAATCCGTCAGATGGTGGATGCCGGCGGTGACAGCGGCACGATTGATGAAAACGTGAAGGAAATGCTCAATAATATTTTTGAGCTGAGCAACGGCTCCGCAGGGGATATTGCTACCCACAGAACGGATATCGTAGCGGTTCCCGTGGATGCAACCCTGGAGGAAATCAAAAACGTCACGGCGGAGGAAAAATATTCCCGTATCGTGGTGTATGATGATAATATCGACAACATCGTCGGGGTGTATCATGTGAAGGATATGGTGAAATATATCCTTGCGGACGTAACCCGTGTGGAAGAAGGGCATTTCCATCTGAAGGAAATCCTCATGAAGCCCTATTTTATTCCCTTTTCCAAAAAGGTGGACGAGCTGCTTGCGGAAATGAAGGTAAAAAAGGTTCACATGGCAATCGTCATTGATGAATAAGGCGGCACGGCAGGCATTGTCACCATGGAGGATATCATGGAGGAAATCTTCGGGAATATCTTCGATGAATATGACGAGGAAGAGGAAGAAGACATCACCGAGGTTTCGGAGGGCGTTTACCGCATTGACGGCTCGACCGATTTGCAGGATGTGGAAGAACAGCTTGGCATTACCTTCGAGGAAAACGAAGATTACGATACCCTTGGCGGCTATCTCATCGGGCAGCTGGGGCATATCCCTGAGGAGGGCGAAACGATAGAAATGAAGCTTTGCGGCTGGCTGTTCAGCGTAGAGCTGTTCGAGGAAAAAAGAATCCTCAAGGTTCTGGCAACGAAGCTACCGGAGGAGGAAACAAAAGAAGCCGAAACAGAAGAAAAGGCTGACGAGGAATAAAAAAACAGACATCTTTGGAAAATTTCCGAGGGTGTCTTTTTTTGCGCCTGCACAGTATATTTTGTCCGTCCATACCTTAAAGTAGAGAATAAAGAGAGGATGGGATTTCTGATGCCCAATAATAACTGGTACGAAACGAGTGACGATTTACTGATGCCCCTGCCCCTGACCGAAGAAGCAGCCATGCAGGAAACGGATGCACTGACGCAGGAGAGCCGCCGTTTTCCCGGCATTTCCCTGCCGGGCAACACAAACGTGACCGTGATTCCCATTATCCCGGGGATTACGCTTTTCGGCTACATCCGCTTTCTGAACGCAAGCCCCGTGGAAACGCGCGTGGATATTTACGCCAACGGGCGGAAGGTGGCTGCGGATTTGCGTTATCAGAGCTTTACGGAATATATGAAGCTCTTCCCCGGGTGGTATCGCATTGCGATTTACCGCGCAGGCACCATCACCAACCCCTTAACCGTTCTGCGCTTACAGGTGCAGCCAAACCGCATTTATACCGTTGCGGTGACAGGCTTAGCCGAGGATATTTCCACCCTGACGGTCGAGGACAGCCGCCGCGTGCTCAGTCCCAATCGGGCGTATATTCGCTTTGTGCAGCTTTCGCCGACTGCCCCTGCCATGGATGTTTACTGGGACGACCGCATGGTGCTTTCCGATTTGCGCTATGAGGAAATCAGCCGCTACCTCACCTCTGCCCCCGGCAGCCATACCCTCAAGCTGCGCGATACTGCCACGGGCGAACTGCTTTTGGAGCATCCCGCGGTGAACCTCAAGGGCGGCAAGGCGTATACGGTTTATGTGGTCGGCAGCCGCGCGGACAGGGCAGGCTTACAGGTGCTGATTCCCCTGGAGGGCGTGACCTATCTGGACTTCGGGAACTGAGAAATTTATGGATTTTTTCCGAAAAAACCTGTACGAATGACGCATCCTTTGTTATACTGTTGTCAATACCTATCGTGAAAAAGCACGATAAATTTCAGTATGACCGAATAAAGGAGAATCATCATGTTAAAAGGGAAAACTGTTGTTCTGGGTGTAACAGGCAGCATTGCTGCGTATAAAATGGCGAATGTGGCAAGCATGCTCGTGAAGCTGCATGCGGATGTGCATGTTATCATGACGGAAAATGCCTGCCAGTTTATCACGCCTGTTACCTTTGAAACACTGACCGGCAATAAATGTATGGTAGATACCTTCGACCGCAATTTCCAGTTCCATGTGGCGCATGTTTCCATCGCGAAAAAGGCGGATGTGCTTCTGGTTGCGCCTGCCTCTGCAAACGTGATTGGCAAGCTGGCAAACGGCATTGCGGATGATATGCTGACCACAACGGCAATGGCTTGCACCTGCAAGAAGATTGTTGCGCCTGCCATGAATACAAATATGTACCATAACCCCATTTTGCAGGATAACCTGAAAAAACTGGAAGGCTATGGCTTTACGGTGATTGCGCCCGAAAAGGGACTGCTTGCATGCAGAGATATCGGAGACGGGAAAATGCCCTCCGAGGACGTTCTGGTGGGGCATATCCTGCGTGAAATCGCGCATGAAAAAGACCTTGCCGGCATGAAGGTGATTGTCACCGCAGGGCCTACGCAGGAAAGCGTTGACCCCGTGCGTTATATTACAAACCACTCCACAGGGAAGATGGGCTATGAGCTAACAAAAACAACAATACTG
>JBNMGO010000291.1:0-2470 GCA_050872285.1 Anaerotignum sp. | reverse complement strand
GAATTCTTCTGTCACCGCGTTCGCCGAGGAGAATATCTCCGTCAAACACTTTCAGTTCTACATCTTTCTGTTTTTTCAGAAGACGCATATTCTCCCCTCCTTACTTCAGGTAATCATCCAGACGGGCAACGCTGTAGCCCTGCTCCTTCCACAGAGGAATCATGTAGTCCAGTGCCTGTGCAGTGTATTTTGCATTTTCCTGCATGTGCATCACCAGAACCGTACCATTCCATACGGTAACATATTTTCCGTTGCCGATGCTGCGTCGTGTCAGCCGCTGAATCATATCATTGTAACTGCTTGCTTCATAGTCCCCGGTGGAATATGCGCCGGAAACAGAATAATCAAAGCCGGTATCAAATACCTGCGTCAACCCGATTTTGCTGACAGCCAAGGTGGGCGGACGGAACATACGGCTCAGTGATGGCTTGCCGTCTACAACCACATTACCTGTGTATTTGTAAAGTTTTTTATAAGAAGTAACCAAATCCTTCCGCAGTGCGAGTGCCTCCGCATCCGTCAGGGATGTCATACGGTTGCCATTGTCATCCACGCTGTCTGCCAGAGGAACATGATTATCCGTATGGCTGGCAATCTGATGTCCCTGCTCCGCAATCGTCCGCAGCAGATTCGGGTTTGCGCCCACATAGCCGGTACGAATGAAGAAGGTTGCCTTTACATCATTCTTTTCCAACACATACAGCAATTCATTGACAGACTGCTCCGTTCCCCAGTCATCAAAGGTCAGGAACAGCACCTGATCATCCGTAAAGCTGCCTGTTTTATCCAGCTGACGAATTTCGTCCGCTGTAAAGCCGGGAAGCTTCTCCTTCTGATTTACGGTTACGTTTCCGTAGTATCTCTCTGCAAGATAACGGAATCGTTCTTCATCCGTTTTCATATCCGTCAGAACATTCTTATCCATTGCAATATCTGTCTGTTTTTTCTTTACAAATTTATATTTCTGTTCGGACTGCAATAAGTCGCTCGCCGTTGTAATTGCAAAACGGCTGGCATCCTCAATTTCTCCCGTCTGATAGGAACGATATGCAAGACTATCCACAAACTGCGTCATAAAGCCATCCAGCATTGTGCCGAAAATGGTTTTCCCTGCCGCCGCATCTGCATCCTTTTCATAAAAGGACATATTGAAGCACACAAAGGAGCCGCGCATCAGCCGTACACGGTCAATGCCTTCCAGTGCCTTCGGTACGTCGTCCAGTGTAATCTCCTTATCCTTCGTCTGCACGATGGTAAAGGTATTGCCGACAAGCTGACAGCCGCTGACCTTTATTGCCTCCTGTGTATCCTCCACAGGCTGATCGTATGGCATAAAGACGGTATCGGAATCAACAGCATATCGCCATGCGGCGTATTTTTTCCAGTTATTCAGATAACGCATCACCGCATCAAAGCCCTGCGGATAATCGTTGGTTGCTCTGTAGGCAATGCCGATTTCCTGCCCATCCGCAAGCAGCTGTTCCACCATTGCCTGCTGATGCATCAACTCATCCAGAGTAAGGAAGAAGGTACCGCTTTGCTTTCTTGCCTGCATCCGCTTCGATGCATCCAGAACCGCATTTTCGTGGCTCGCACCGTAAAATACAAAGCTGAGTGCCCGTTCCGTTGTATAGACCATGTTCTGTTTTTTCGCAAGCTTCCCATCGTTTTCCTTCCGCATTTGACTGATTTCCTTTGCGGAAAGCTTTGGAATATTCCCCGATTCTGCTATCAACGTCTGCATATCGGTTACGCTTAAGCCCTCTGCCGCCGCCTGCTTTTCAACAGCGGAAAGCGTCTTTTTGTCAATGGTATCCAGCATATAGAATGCCCCTGCAAAGGCATCCTTCGGGTTTTCCGCCATCACAAGCTTGATATTGAGCAGCTTTGCCGCCTTGCGTACCGAAGTCAGATTTTCCTTTTCGTCAGGAACAAAAAGCCGTTCTCCACTGTCAGGATATGCACCCAGTGCTTCTATGCCTGCTTCCATTTCCACAAAGGCTTCTGTGGGCGTCATTTTCTCGCCGCCCTCTCCTGTAATGCCGATGCTGCATCCTGCCGCAAGAATACGGTTGATTTCCTCTGTTTTTTCGGTCAGTTCCTTTGTTGTTGCAAAGAAAGTCGCTTCTGTTTTATCCTTTTTCAGCAGCTTCAGTGCCGCATCCAGTTCCTTTCCCTGCGGAATTCCCTGCACGCCAATGCCAACCGCTTTTCTGTCTGTCAGGCAGTAACGGTAAATCTCCGCAAGCTCTGCATCCTTGCTTTCCACCATGGTTTTCAGAAGCTTTGTGCCGTCTGTTTTCTGAAATTGATTCACATATTCTGTTTCGATGTTTCTATTTTCTATTGCCTCTGTCAGCCATTGCACCTGTGTCAGAATAGGAACAGGCGCTTTTTCTTCTGCTTTTTCCTGTTTCAGCTCCGCCTGTGGGTCAATCGCAGGCTTTGCGGCAGTATCACAGGCTCATTC
>JBNMGO010000294.1:0-2434 GCA_050872285.1 Anaerotignum sp. | reverse complement strand
TATTAAGGAAAACAGGAAAGAAAAGAGGGAATGAAAATGAAAACATTTGAAGGCAAACTGGTATCGAAGCAGATGAAAATCGGCATTGTGGCGGCAAGATTCAATGAATTTATCACAGCGAAGCTGTTAAGCGGCGCGATGGACGGCTTAGTACGGCATGATGTGGCGGAGGAGGATGTCAGCGTGGCATGGGTGCCGGGGGCATTTGAAATTCCGCTGATTGCATCCAAGATGGCGAAAAGCGGCAAATATGATGCGGTGATTTGCCTTGGCGCAGTCATCCGCGGCTCAACCAGCCATTATGATTTTGTCTGCAACGAGGTTTCCAAGGGAATTGCGGCGGTTTCTCTGGAAACGGGCGTGCCTGTGATGTTCGGCGTGCTGACAACGGAAAACATCGAGCAGGCGATTGAACGCGCCGGCACAAAGGCAGGCAATAAGGGCTATGATTGTGCCCTCAGTGCGATTGAGATGGTAAACCTGATTCGGGAATTGGAACAATAAGCATCAATTTTTTTTAAGATAGCTTCGATAAATGGGCTGCTTCTGCATTTAAATAGGTAGAAGCAGCCTGTTTTATTGCAGAAAAAACAAAAAAAGACAGATGTCCACTGGACAGAATGCACAAAAGCGTGTACACTATAGGGTAAAATTTGACAAATATACTTTAGTGTTCTACTTGACTAAAGCGTTGAAATACGATACACTATTTCCAGAACAGAAAGGGTGTGGAATTGGAATGAAACCGGAAGAAATGCTTTTGAAAAAAGAGGAGCAGGTCAGCTTCAGCCTGCGTGCCTTATTTGAACAATATGGCTATCGGAAATTTAAGATGAGCAAATTTGAAGAATATGATTTTTATGCGGAAAACAGAAGCTTTCTGCACAGCGAAGCCATCCTGACCTTTACGGGACTGGACGGCAAGCTCTTAGCGCTCAAGCCGGACGTAACCCTTTCCATCGTGAAGAACACGAAGGGGAACCGAGACGCGGCGGAGCGCGTGTATTATAACGAAAACGTATACCGTGCCAGAAAGGGCGCGGGCGAATATAAGGAAATCATGCAGGTTGGTCTGGAATACATCGGCGAGGTGGATGCCTACGCCACGCTTGAGGTGCTTTTACTGGCGCAGAAAAGCCTGAAAGCCATCAGCGATGCTTACATACTGGATGTTTCCCACATGGGCTTTGTGGCAGGGCTGATGGAAGAAGTCGCACTGCCCTATGCACAGCAGGACAGAATCCTTGCCTGCATCAGCGAAAAAAATATCCATGGGATTCGCGCAGTTTGCAGGGAAAACGGCGTGGCGGAGGATTTGACAGAGAAACTCGAAGGTCTTGCGAGCCTGTACGGCAGTCTGGAGGAAACCCTGCCGCAGGCGAAGGCGCTTTGCTGCAATGAAAAAATGGCGCAGGCGGTGCAGGAACTGGAAAATATCCTGCGGTGTCTGAAAATCGGCGGCAATGAGGAAAAGGTGAACCTCGATTTTTCCATTGTGAACGATATGGATTATTATACGGGCATCATTTTCCAGGGCTTCATCAACGGCGTGCCGAGCAGCATCCTCAGCGGCGGCAGATATGATAACCTGCTGCGGAAATTGGGCAAGGATGCGGATGCCATCGGCTTTGCGGTTTATCTGGATTTGCTGGAACGCTTTGATTCCAAGGAAAAGAAATACGATGTGGATACGCTGCTGCTTTATGAGGAAGGCGCGGATGTGGCGGCTCTGGCGCAGGCGGCGCAGATGCTGACCGATAACGGGCAGAGCGTTCTGGTGCAGAGAAAAAATACGGGAAATGTGAAATATAAGCAGCTGCTTTGCATGAAGGATAGGGGGCTTGAAATCGTTGCGGAACTGGATTAACATCGCACTGCCGAAGGGCAGACTGGGCGAAAAGGCGTATGATATTTTTGAGGCAATCGGCTATGGCTGTCCTTCCATTCATGAGGGCGGCAGAAAGCTGATTTTTGAAAACGAGGAAAACGGCGTGCGGTATTTCTGGGTAAAGCCCTCGGATGTGGCGGTTTATGTGGAACGCGGCGCGGCGGATATCGGCGTGGTCGGGAAGGATATCCTTCTGGAACAGTCCTCGGATGTGTATGAGCTTCTGGATTTGGGCATGGGCAAATGCCGCATGGCGGTGGCAGGCGTGAAGGGAGAACGTCCCGATGTGGCGCATACCCTGCGCGTGGCGACAAAATTCCCCAATATCGCCAGAGAATTTTACAGAAAGCAGAGCAGAGAGATTGACATCATCGAACTGCACGGTTCGATTGAGATTGCCCCGATTCTGAAAATGAGCGATGTCATCGTAGATATCGTGGAAACGGGGACAACCCTTAGAGAAAATAACCTTGAGGTCATCGAAACAGTGGTACCCATCAGCGCAAGGCTGATTGCAAATAAGGTCAGCTATAAATTCAACAACGC
>JBNMGO010000010.1:0-12011 GCA_050872285.1 Anaerotignum sp. | reverse complement strand
GCTTATGCTCTCCCCTGCGCCAAAAGAAAGCCATTGGTCGCTCCTCTCGGGCGGCATTTTAATCCTTCTTGCCATCATCCAGTTTTTCGGCAAATAAAATAAGCGTACTCCTTTTTATCGGAATACGCTTTTTTATCAGTTTCTATGGAAGAGTTTCTTTGTTTCGTATTTTGCCTCACAGGTCAGGTTGACACCCAGCTTCTTGAATACATTTTCATCCACAGAGGACAGAATAACCGTCGAATGTACCTCGCAGCATTTCAGCTTTTCCAGCTGTTTCAGTGCCAGTGCCGCCTTGGGTTCATCCACCGCGCAGATGCTCAGTGCAATCAGTACTTCATCCGTATGCAGGCGAGGGTTTCTGTTGCCCAGATGCCCAACCTTCAGCTTCTGAATCGGTTCAATAATTTCGGGCGCAATCAGCTTGACCTCTTTTTCAATGCCTGCCAGCTTTTTCAGTGCATTTAAAAGCATTGCGGAGGATGCCCCCAGAAGGTTGCTTGTCTTGCCTGTCACGATTGTCCCGTCGGGCAGCTCGATTGCCACCGCAGGCTCGCCCGTTTCTTCCGCTCTCTTGTTCGCCGCTGTCGCAACGGTTCTGTCGGCAATGCTTGTGCCTGCCTGCTTCATCAGAAGTTCCAGCTTATAAATCACATCATCCGCAAGCATGCCTTTTCTGTGGTCGCAGAGTGCCTTATAATATCTTCTCACGATTTCCGTTCTTGCCGCCTGGCAAACCGCTTCATCGTCAAAAATGCAGTTCCCAACCATATTTACACCCATATCCGTAGGGGATTTATAAGGGGATTCGCCGTAAATCTGCTCAAACATCGCATTCAGCACAGGGAATACCTCTACATCGCGGTTGTAGTTAATCGTGGTTTCGCCATACGCCTCCAGATGGAAGGGGTCAATCATATTCACATCATTCAGATCCGCCGTTGCCGCCTCGTATGCCAGGTTGACCGGGTGGCGCAGGGGAATATTCCAGATGGGGAAGGTTTCAAACTTCGCATAGCCTGCCTTCACGCCGCGCTTGTTTTCATGGTAAAGCTGAGAAAGGCAGGTTGCCATCTTGCCGCTGCCGGGGCCGGGCGCAGTAATCACCACCAGAGAACGCTCTGTCTCAATGTAGTCATTCTTCCCAAAGCCGTCCTCGCTTACAATATGGGGAATATTGGCAGGGTATCCTTCAATGGGGTAATGCTTGTACACCCGAATCCCAAGACCTTCCAGCTTCTTTTCATACGCAACCGCGCTTGCCTGTCCGCTGAACTGCGTCAGCACTACGCTGCCTACATACAGCCCATAGCCGCGGAACGCATCAATCAGACGCAGCACATCCGCATCATAAGTAATGCCTAAGTCCCCTCTGACCTTGTTCTTTTCAATATCGCCCGCACTGATAACAAGCACGATTTCCGCCTCGTCCTTCAGCTGTACCAGCATGTTGATTTTGCTGTCTGGCTTAAAGCCGGGCAGTACGCGTGATGCGTGGTAATCATCAAACAATTTTCCGCCGAATTCCAGATAGAGCTTTCCGCCGAACTGGCTGATACGCTCTTTGATTCGCTTTGATTGCATTTGCAGATATTTTTCATTATCAAATCCTAAACGTAACATAACTGACTCTCCCTGTATATCCTTCACTCAGTATCATATAACACAGAAAATTATAACCCTTTTTCCGCCCATTTACAAACAAAACTTAGCAAAAAATAACTTCCATCCATCAAAATATAAAATACCTGTTATAAGCAGCCGCCATTCTTCCAAAAAGAAAAGAGATATCAAATGATATCTCCCTCTTTTTGGATGTATTTTGTTTGGATGTATGTTGGATGTAAATTCTTACCTGTTTAAAAATTCCTTCAAAACATCAGACTGCATGCTTCTGTGTTGCGGAAACTGCATGTTTCTTCTGTTCTTCTTTTTCTGCCTTACGCAGCTTGCAGATTTTGTATACGCCAACTGTGATCAGAGGCAGTACATAGATAATAAGGAACGCATAGGACAGTGCATTGTAAACCGTTGCAATCAGGTCGATGATACCAACCTTGGACAGAACCATGGAGCCAACCAGAATGATAATGGTCAGAACTGCCTGCTGTTTGCCTGTCATAGGAGGCTTGTGCGCTTCCTTCAGACCATTGTTAACACGTTCCAGAGCCGCATGGATGATACCTGTAGAGGTTTCAATCAGTGTCCAGCCCATTACAACGCCGAAGATTGCGATAACAACGGGACCTGCGGTACCCTGCATCATTGCCAGCCAAGGCACGCTTGCACCCAGAACGTCAGGGTTAGGGTAGAAGCACATAACTGCGAAGTATGTCAGGAACCAGGGAACGGTCGCCAGAACGCCGCCGATGATACCGGAAACAACGGATTCCACTCTCTTTGTCTGTCTTTCGATGGTGAAGAAGGTTGCAGGCAATACAACCAGGTTGTATGCACAGTACAGAACGCCGCTCCAGAAAGCCTTGCCTGCAGATACAGAACCTTCGATGAAGCTTGTGTCATGGTTTGCAAATACGACAGGAATGTTCTTGCCGAATGTACCGATAACCAGTACGGAGAAGATGATGTAGCCTGCATACAGTGCAACCGTACCCAGTGTTTCAAAGCGTTCAATCAATCTGGAACCGTAGAAGTTCAGGATAGCAACAACAACGGTGATAGCAACAACGCCGACCCAGTAGTTCAATCCCAATGTCTGCTCTACGATGTTGCCGGTTGCCGATGCCATAACGGCGATGATAACAACCATGAACAGCAGATAAACGATATCGAATACAATCCACAAGGGACCGCCGATAGTTTTCATAAATGTTTTGAAATCGTATGCCTTTGTCAGTCGAATCAGTTCATAGGTCAGTGCTGCGATAATCGCAAACCCAACGAATGTCCCCAGACCGGACAGCCAGCCCAGTGCGCCGAATTTCGCACCGTATTCTACGATTTCACGACCGGTTGCGTAGCCGCCGCCGATCATTACGGACTGAAGGATGATGCCGGGCAAGATAAATTTCCCGAATCCGCCTTCAAACAAGCTTTTTTTCTTTTCCATAAGATTCCCCTCTTTTCTTTTGTAAAGCAAGCCCATCTAAAATAAATGCTGAAAAAATAATGAGCTTCTTTTGTGCTTTCGCCGTTCCCTCCGAACAGCTTTTTTCATAAGTATAATTGCGAAAAGCCATCTTGTACTTTTTCCCGTACAAAATTGAACTTTTGTAAAAATTTACTCGTTTTTGGCAAGAAAGTCAATAGGCGGCATTTGTATTTTTTCCTGCCAAAAAAACGTTTCACCTGTAAAAAAACATCATTTTTCGACACCTTACCCCTATTGTTGTTTGACAACATCCAGATTTTCTGCATAGAAACACCTACCATTTTGCTATCTATTCTCAAAAACCGAGAATATCTCCTGCAAATGCGTGATTTTCCACAAAAATGCACCAATTCTTTTGGTATTTTTTACGATTCGCACAAAAAAATATGTATGAAAAACTGCATATACAGAATAATTATGCAATTTAACCCTTATGTATACAGTTCTTCTGCATACAATGTGGCGTATCCTCTCTGTATTTTTCCACAAAAAAAGATACGACAGCTATCATTCCATCGTATCTCTTGTATCATTTTCACTTATATCCTGTTTTCAACTTAAGGCTCCGCTTGTCCTCCTGCCGCCGAAAGACAGCAGACAGAAACTGCCTTTGCCCCTGCGCGGTATAATTCCTTCGCACATTCGTTGCAGGTTGTCCCCGTTGTAAAAATATCATCCACCAGAAGCACACGCTTGCCCGTCATGTCCTCCGTCACCGCAAAGGCATTTTTCAGGTTCTGCCGCCGCTGTTCGGAAGAATCCAGTGTGCTCTGCGCCGCCGATTCCCGCTTTCTTATCAGAACATCCTTCCGAAACAGAAGCCCTGTCCGCGCCGAAAGCTGCTCGCAGAGGATATGCGTCTGGTTAAACCCACGCTTCTTCTCCTTCTTCGGATGCAGGGGAACGGAAAGTACAACATCCGTCTGCACCAATAACTCCTCGTGATAGTTTTCCAGATAGTCCGCCACCAGCCGTCCTAAGCCTTCGCCGATTTTCTTTCCGCCGTCATATTTGAACAGATGAATCGCCCGCCGCACCGTTTCATACGGAAAAGCGGCACAGGCACTTTCAAACGCAAACTCCTTCAGGCAGAAATCGCAAAACCCTGCCGTTTCCGTTGTGCCGCCGCAATGGGGACAGATTCCACGCGGCACATAGGGTATCTTTTCCGCACAGCCGCGGCAGAGAAAACCCTTCCGCTCCTCCATGTCGAGCACCTCTGTGCAGACCGCGCACCGCGGCGGAAAAATGAGTTCCATCAGCCGCTCCGTCATACGATATCACCCCCATGGATGAAATCATGCAGATTTTGAATCCGCTGCGCCAGTCCTGTATATCTACCAATCTCTCTGTCGTTGCGAATCATGGCGGAAACCGTTTCCCGCAGTCCCACCAGAACCACAAGCTGTTTCGCCCTTGTCACCGCCGTATATAAGAGATTCCGCGTCATCAGCATCGGCGGACCGCTGTAAACAGGCAGAATCACCACAGGGTATTCGCTCCCCTGTGATTTATGAATCGTGATGGCATACGCAAGCTCCAGCTCCTCTAACTGGCTGAAATCATAATCAACCACCTTGCCGTCATCAAATGCCACCCGTAACTGCTCCGCATGGGTATCAATCGAAAGAATGATGCCTGCGTCCCCGTTGTAAACGCCCAAACCCTCATCCTCGCGCTTGCCAAGGCTGTTGAACATCCGCCAGACGATGTTGTAGTTATTCTTAATCTGCATCACCTTGTCCCCTTCGCGGAAGGTAATCTGGCGGAACTGCACCTCGCGCTTATCCGGCGCGGCAGGGTTCAGCGTCTGCTGTAACACCTGATTCAGATTCTGCACCCCAAGCGTTCCCTTTCGCATCGGGGTCAGAATCTGCATATCCTGCAAACCGTCGCACCCCGTAAATTTCGGCAGCCGCTTCGTCACAAGCTCCCGAATCGTCCCTGCGACCTCGTCCGCGTAGGCTCTGCGCATGAAGAAGAAGTCCGTTCCTTCCTCATTCAGCACAGGCTCTTCCCCTTGGTTGATGCGGTGCGCGTTCATGATGATTGCGCTTTCCTGCGCCTGTCGGAACACATGCTGCAAACGTACCACCTTCAGCCGTTCGCTGCGAATCATGTCCTTCAGCACATTGCCTGCCCCAACAGAGGGCAGCTGATCAACGTCCCCCACAAAAATAATGCGCGAGCCGCTCTCCACCGCGCGCAAAAGTGCCTGCATCAGCACGATATCCACCATGGAGCTTTCGTCAATGATAATCACATCCGCTTCAATCGGGTCTTCCTCATTCTTGTCAAAGGTCTGCCGGCGGTTGTCCTCGCCGATGAAATTGATGCCCAGCAGGCGGTGAATCGTCTGCGCCTCCATGCCTGTCGCCTCGGTCATGCGCTTCGCCGCACGTCCTGTCGGTGCCGCAAGCACCACATCCATATCCTCTTTTTTCAGAATCCTGAGAATGGTGTTGATGGTCGTGGTTTTCCCCGTCCCCGGTCCGCCTGTGATAATCAGCACGCCGCAGCTTAATGCCTCCGCCACTGCCGCACGCTGTTCCTCCGCAAGCACCACGCCCGTTTCCTTCTCCACCTTTGCAATCTCCCTTGCGACGTATTCCATGTTCGGCGCATCATATTCCGCGGAAAGCTCCAACAGCCGCTTCGCAACAGACATCTCGGCATAAAAATAATAATTCAGATACACACAGTCCTCGCCGTCGAGCTTTTCCTGCCAGATCTGGCTGTTGACCTGCAAATCCCGAATGGCATTTTCAATCGCAAGCGGATGCAGCTGCAATAAATCCACCGCCTGTGCAATCAGCTTTTCCTTCGGCAGATAGCAGTCCCCGTTTGCCGCCGCCGTATTCAGTACATATTTCACCGCCGCCTTCACGCGGTTGGGGTTGTCCTCGGCAATGCCTGCCCCTGCCGCCATTTTATCCGCCATCTTAAAGCCGATTCCCAGTACCTCGTCCGCCAGACGGTAGGGGTTGTTCTTCACGATTTCAAACGTGCGCGCCTTGTATTTCTTGTAAATCTTCATGGCATACGCAGGCGAAATATCAAACCCCTGCAAAAACATCATGGCTCTGCGCAGCTCATGCTGTTCGCAGAAGACCTCGGAAATCTTCTGTGCCTTATCGTAGCTGATGCCCTTGATTTCCGTCAGCAGATCCGGCTTTTCCTCAATCACATAAAATGTCGCCTCGCCGAATCGCTCCACGATGCGCTTTGCCGTTTTCGCCCCGATGCCCTTAATCATGCCCGAGGAAAGATATTTCTCCATCCCTGCCGTTGTGGTCGGCATGGATTTTTCGTAATACTGCACCTGCACCTGCCTGCCGTAAAGGGGGTGCATGGTCCAGTTTCCGTGAATTTCCAAGGTTTCGCCGCTGTGAATCTGCGGCACAACGCCCACGCAGGTCACCTCGTCATCCTCCGTTGTCAGCGAAAAAACCGTATAGCCGTTATCCTTATTCTGGTAAATGATATCCTCTACCTCGCCGATAATCTTCAAATCCTCCATGCGTTTCCCTCCTTTCCGTTTTTTTCGTCTGGTAAGAGTATATCATAACAAATAAAAAAAGGGAACAACCGTTCCCAATTTTTATACAAAATGCTCACAAAAAGCTTATTCTGTTTTATTTTCTTTTGGCGGTTTCAGGTCTTTTTTCCGCTTGAACAGAATCAGAACCACCACGCCGACCACGAATACGCCGCCGCAGACTGCAATCGTCGGCAGGCAGTCGGAAAGGCTCACGCTGTCATTTTCCTGCCCGGGCATGCCGGGGGGATTACCGCCCTTTTCGCCGCCGAAATCGGGAGGGCCGCCCTGCTGTCCGTTCTGCTGTCCATCCGCCTGTCCGTCTCCCTGTCCATTCTGCTCATTTTGCTGTCCAATCTGTCCAGTCTGTCCACCATTCTGTCCGCCGTTCTGGTCAGGGGGTGTCGGGGGAGCATTCTGCTGTGTATCTTGCTGTGTATCCGTTGTCTGCTCCGTCTGATTCGTTTCCTGATTTGTTTCCGCAGTCAGGCTCACCGCCTGTGCATCTGCTGTCATCTCAGACTGCTCCGTCTGGTTTTGCATATCGGGCATTTCGCCGAAATCAGGCATACCGCCGTCCTTTCCGCCGCCCATGCCGCCGCCCTTCATATTATTGGTATTAAAGGTCGGTTCGCCGCCGGAAAGCTGATTTTCAATGCTTTCCGCCATATTCACTGCATAGTAAACCAGAGAATACTGGTCGGTCGGGTCTGTGGAGCAAGCCTGCTCAAATTCCTCATAGGTGCAGAAGGCTGTCGGGTCATTCTGCACATAGGGTGCAATCAAGTCATGGATTTTCGATACCATCGCAGTCATGTAATCCTGCGTGAAATACTTCTCCGCAATCTCCTTCAGATAGCCTTCGTACATGGAACGATAGGTATCGTTTTCCAGAAGGGTTGTCACCAGAGGCTTCTCGTCGCTGCCCATGGAAGGCATCCCCTGCGGCATATTTTCCGCATCCATGCCGTCCGGCAGTTCGGGAGGATTGCCGTTCTGAGACTGATTTTCTGTCTGATTCTCGGATTGGCTGTTCTCCGTCTGGTTGCTGTTATCAGGCTTCTGCGGCTGATTGCCGCCGTTTGGCTGACCGCCGCCCTGCATATTGCTGTTATCGGGAGGCTGTGGCTGATTGCCGCCCTGCATGTTGCTGTTATCGGGAGGCTGTGGCTGATTGCCGCCCTGCATATTGCCGTTATCGGGGGGCTGTGGCTGATTGTTTGTATCCGCCTGCGCTTCGGTGTTTTCTGCGGCAGCAGTTGCAGTATCGTCATTCTGCGTATCCGCATTATCCTTTTTATCACCGCCGCCGAAGCCGCCCATGCCCTGATTTGCAGGCTCGTAAATATCTACCTCGCCGCCGCCAAAGCCGCCGAAGGCAAGGTTCATATCCCAGGGGATAACGGTAAACCGTCCATCCTGTTCATAGAGATAATAGTTATGGGTGGTGTTGCCGAGGTAGCTGTCGAAGTTTGCCAGTGCCACATTCGCCGCAATATATTTCAGTGCCGATTCCACATCCAGCACATCCTCCAGATTCTCGCCATCCTCCAGTGCCTTCATCAGTGCGATGATTTCCTTGCCGTCAGAGGTTTCCTCGTTTGTTTTCAGATTCAGCCCTGTGTAGGAGGAAATATCATCCCCGTCATAAACTAAATCCGCGCCGGAACCATCCTGTGCTTCGGGCTTATAAAGGTCGCCCGTCGCATCGTCAAAATGGGTTGCAAGGAAGGTTTCATCTACCGCTTCCACTGCCAGATACAGCCCCCATTCCTCGCCGTTTACGGTAATGTTGCTGTAGCCGCAGCCGGGGACATCCAGACCAAGCTCGCCCATAATTTTATAGGAAATATATTCCCGCATGCTGCTGTTATCGGAATAGTTATTGTTCAGGCAAAGCTTTTTCAAGCCGTAATAATTGCCGTTATCGTCATAATAATCAAAATCTATTTTAAAGCTGTAGCGATCGGAATCGGAATTGGCTACAGAAGTCAGGCTGTTGTTGCCCTTCGTGCGGATTGCCACATTCCCGATGGTTTCGCCGTTAATCGTGATATTCGCCTTATGATATTCTTCTTCCAGAGGGTTATCGAGCATATCCTGCCAATCATCCTCATCAATTTCAATATTGATTTCATTTACTGTATCATCCTGAAAAATATGCTCCGCGTAGGTATATTGGCTGTCCGCCGAATCTGCCCTGCCAACGGCGCAATACGCCGCCACGCAGAACACAACCACCAACAGCCCCGAG
The DNA here is from genome assembly GCA_050872285.1 of Anaerotignum sp. Lineage (GTDB taxonomy): Bacteria > Bacillota > Clostridia > Lachnospirales > Anaerotignaceae > Anaerotignum_A. Next base: position 3,107 of record JBNMGO010000010.1, on the reverse strand, counting down.
AGCAGAACTGCTTTATATTTTTTCAATACCTGCAAAGGAGTTCCTCCTTTCGTTATGCCGCGTAGTTCCCGTCATAGCTTACCATAACTGCGGATTCTACGCCCTTCATGTTGCTGATTACATTGACAAATGCACTGTCATTATCCTTAGGGCGGATTTCATAAATCACTTCTGTACCTGCGCCGCCGGTAACCGTTTTGGATTTCAGCTGCATTTTCTTTACTTCACCCTTGATATAGCCTTCTACCTTCTGTTCCAATTCGCCGTCCATCAGACGAACGATAATCAGATAAGGGTTATCCTTCTGCTGATGATTTGCGAAAACAAGCAGGAAAATGCCCAGAATGGGGCAGCCCAGAAGTGCCAGAGGTAGCAGGCTTGCGCCGCAGAGGATGCCTTCCGCAATCGCCCAGAACAGGAACACTAAGTCCATAGGGTCTTTGACCGCGGTACGGAAACGCACGATAGACAGCGCGCCGACCATACCCAGAGACAATACCACGTTGCTTGTAACACCGCAGATAACCAGTGTGGTTACCATCAGGATTGCCACGAGGGAAACATTGAAGCTGCGGCTATACAGCACACCGCTGTAGGTTTTCTGATATACATAGAAGATAAACAGCCCGATCACAAACGCTGCCCCCAGGCAAAGCGCCGTATCCAGAAGGGAAAAGCTGCTGAAGCTATCCAGAAAGCTGCTCTTAAAAACGTCATTAAATGTCATTGAAATTCTCATCCTTTCCTATTATCCGTTTAAGCTGCAGGCGGCAAATTTGGAAAACGCCTGCTCTCTGTTTTTCGTTGTCAGAATGGTTCTGCTCACCACATCGGGCAGAAAATCATCATATTTTACTTCCATGATGCACCTGCCGTCCGAAAGAATCGGAACAGTCGGGGCATCCTTGCGGAAAAACGCCTTCACATCCTTGCAGGAGCAGATATCCCTGTCGAAGGTAATGCGCACATTGCCGGGCGCGTAGGTAAACGGCTCTCTACAATAATCCACAATTACCGATGGGCGGAACAGCTCCAGCTTCATTTTCAGAAACAGTTCGCGCACCAGAGGGCGTGCATCCTCCTCCATCCATGCGGTGTCACCGTCAATGATTTTCTGCACTTCATCTGCCGTTAAGCGGCATTGGTATTTATGCCCAACAGCATAGCGTTTGCTTTTCTTTTCCAGACGGATAAACGCCGGATCAAAATCATAATAGCGAATCCGAAATTTATCTCGGATGGCTGTGCCTGCCAGCTTTTCCTTCAGTGCCTTATCATACAGATTATCGAAATACAGCGAGCGAATCAGATATTCCCTGCCGCCCTTGAGATTTTTATCCCTCTGCATGAAAGAGGATAATCTTCTTGCGGTTACGATGCTTTCGCCCTCCGTAACGGTGTATTTTAATTCCTTTCTCCATTTTTCATCCATCTATTCTCACCTCTCTTTTGGGTTTCTCTTTTCTTTCGTGTTTCAGTATACGGGATGGAAATTAGGGGGTACTTAGCCTTTTGTTAAAACCATGTAAAAGAAAGATTAGAAAACCATTAGGGCAATAAAAAAAGAGCCTGCCTTTCTAAAAAGCAGACTCTTTCCAAACAAGTCAAAACCCCGGTTTCAACTTAAATCACACGAACCACTCCGGCTCTGCGCGTCTTTCGTAAAGCTCTTCCAGTTCTTCCTTATGATAGATATACCCGGGGTCATCAAAATATCTCGCCCCAACGGGACATTTCTTCACGCAGGCACAGCATTTGATGCAGATACCGACATATTCTCTGATATTTTCTCTGCTGATGGAACCCATGGGACAAACATCCGCACAATGACCGCAGCCAACGCAGGCATCGCTTACCTTCGGCTTTACCTTACGGATGTCGATATGCGCGCCATGTCTGTCCTGCGGCTTGAAATAAGGGCGAATGGGATCGCAGCCCTTCACATAGGCAGGGGCTGTATATTCCCAGCCGCTTGTCAGCTTTTCTGCGATTTTTGTGCCAAATTCCTGCATACTCGCCAAATCCTTTGCATCAGGTCTGCCTGCCGCAAGGGTTTTGGAGAAGGAATGTTCGCTCACAAAGGCACCGCCTGCAACGGTCTTGAAGCCATCCTGCTCCAGAATATTTCTCAGTTCAATCAGCGCATCATCATAATTGCGGTTGCCGAAGGAAACCACAGGCACTGCATACGCGCCGTTGCCCGTTACCTTTTCCGTCAGATAAGGCAGCAATACATTCGGCACGCGCCCTGCAATAACGGGTGTGCCGCAGACAACCAAATCTCCTTCGCCGAGAGCAGCTTCGTTTTCTCTGCCCTGCGGCAGGGTAAAATCATAAATTTCTAAGGGCAGATTCAGTTTTTCGGCTACAGTCTGCGCCGTTGTTCTGACTGCTTTTTCCGTTCCGCCTGTCGGGCTGAAATACATCGCCCATACCTTTTTCAACTCCATCTCTCATTTTCCTCCTTCACCCTAAAAACAAAATATATCTTTGTTCATCATACATGAGAAATGCCCTTTTTTCAACCATATTACAGCTTTCTCCTGTCATATCCTCATAACTATATAAAAAACAGAGATTTGATTGCATTTTTTATTCCTCTGTGCTATGATGACAGTAAGAAAGGATTACCGCTTTTGGAAGGGCGGTCAGTCCGAAAGATTTGTAGTAGACCGTCTAACTTCTGTTAGGCGGTCGTTTTCTTATCAGTTCTTATGCAAAAAGCATAAGGTGATAATTCCGATGATTACTAAGCTATATTGAAACAAATCAGTATATGTAACCATAGATATCACCCCCTTTACAGGAAGTGACTGAACCGCCAAGCGATAATCCTCTGTTTTCAGCATATCACAGTTTCCTTTTTTCGACAACGAATTTCAGCCCTTTATGCAAAAAAAGATGCCTTGTTCTCGCAAGACATCCTTTCTCGTTTTTTATGATTATCAGTGGAATTTTTCCAGAGTATCCCACACACTCTTAACCTTTTCCACCTTCTGCGCCTTCACCATTTCATCAATGCGTGCTTCGGCATATTCCGTCTGGATTTTATCTTTATAGCCGGTTTCTGCCTTTTCCTTAACCTCTTCCTCTGTCGGGACGGTTTT
>JBNMGO010000026.1:0-9379 GCA_050872285.1 Anaerotignum sp. | reverse complement strand
GTGTATGAAAAGCTTGGGTTCCGCGTGATTCCCAACGGCACAGAGCCTCGTCATGATATCATTCAGGCGGTGGAGCTGGGCAGTGCGGCGGCGATGGAGGCATTCTGTCAGGGAATTCAGGCGGCGGCACCTGTGGACAGCTATGTAACCCCGATTCCCTATGCCATGCCCGGGTATAATTGCGATGTTATCATGGCGGCAGGGGCGTTCATTCAGGGTTCTTCCATTGAACTGAGCGCGGATGGTCCCATCAGAGAACCCTATTCCGTGTATTTTCAGGGGGGACTGACCTGGTTCCATGCGAAAACAGGGATTCTGATGAGCTTACAGAAGCTATATGAAAAAGGACTTGTAAAGCTATAAATCGAAAGGCGGTCGGATTTACCGACCGCTTATTTTTTTGCCCGAAAGCAGGGAGAGCATTTTTTTATCCAGACAACCGAGCAGGAAGAGAAACAGGAGATACAGAACCCCCATGCCGCAGAGCGAGCCGAGGAACAGCAGTTTGGACGGGGCGAAAATGCGGATACAGTATTTTGTCATCAGCCCGGCGGCGGCACCGGCAAGCATGGGCTTGCAAAAGCAGTTGCGGCAGGAGGGCAGAACGGCGGTGCGTTTCCAGAGGCGGTGCAGGGAACAGCTGACGGAAAAAAGCAGGCTGAGAAACCAGCCGCCGAGAAACGCCGCCACGCCATAGGCAGGCATGCAGAACCAGATGACGGCAATGCTGATGCAGGAGGAAAGAATGTTGTTGCGGAAAAGAAAAAGCTGTTCGCCCAAGCCGTTCAGAAGCCCATGCAGGGTGGTCTGCGCATAGAGCAGGGGGCAGAGGAAGGCAAGCGGAAACAGCACCTGCCCCAGCGCCGCGCGGTCATAGACGATATAGCAGATTTCATGCGGAAAAACGGCAAACAACGCCGCCGCGCCAAAGCCGATGATGGAGGTAAAGAGGAAGGTGGCGGAGACGGTTCTGCTGATACGGCTATCCTGTCTGACGGCGCAGGCTTCAGAAATTTCCGGCACGAGGGAAACGGATGCCGCCATCAGGCAGGCGGAGGGCAGGAGAATGAGGGGCATTGCCATCCCTGTCAGCTCGCCGTAGGTGGAAAGGGCTTGGACGGTATTCTGCCCATGAAGCTGCAACTGTCTGGGAATCAGGAGATTTTCGACCGTGGAAAGCAGAGAGCCTGCAATGCGGCTTGCGGAAAGTGGCAGGGCGGTGGTTAATATCATGGCAAGGACGGCAGGAGAGGAGAGCGTGGGCTTGCGGATGAATTTATGCTTCCTTTTATAATGGAAATAATTCCAGACCGTAAAGCCGCAGGAAAGCAGTTCCCCGAGGAGGATGCCGCAGACGGCGGCACCGCAGGCATAGCTGAGCCCGCGGGGAACAAAAACGCCTGCCAGAAAATAAATCGTCAGGATGCGGACGGTCTGCTCCAGCACCTGCGAAAAGGCAGGGATGAGGGTTTCCTGTATGCCGAGAAAAAAGCCGCGAAAGCAGGAGCCTGCCGCCATAAACGGCACAGCCAACGCCAACAGACGCAGGGAAAAGGCGGCGCGGCTATCCTTGAGCAGAGAAAGGGCAATGGCATCCGCACCGAAAAACAGCACACAGCCGACAGCCGCACTCGCGCAGAGCGAAAGGCAGACCGCCTGCTTGACAATGCGCCCGATATTTCCGTTCTGGCCGCGGATGTGCTCCTGTGCGGCAAGGTGGGAAATGGTTGTGGTGAAGCCGGCAGAGGTGATGCTCCACGCAAGCATATACAGCGGCAGAATTAGCTGATACAGCCCCATGCCCTCCGCGCCGATGGCGTTTGACATGAAAACACGATAAAAAAATCCCATACATTTTGTGATGAGATTGGCGCAGGTTAGGATGAGGGTTCCGGTGATGATGGTTTTTCTGCTCATGGCAAATTCTCCGAAAAAGGGGGTTTGCTTACTTATATGACAAGAGGACAGGAAATAGAAGGAAAACAGGCGGAAAACAGGGATTTGACTGAACAAAAGTAATGCTTTTTTGTCAAAAAAAGGGAGAAAATCATGCGAATATTTCGCATACAAACCGTCAAAAAGACCGAAGAACAAGCAGTTTCGCAATTTCTGTACGTTATAATGAACAGTTTCGCAAGGACGATAAAAAAATTCATTGAAATGTATTGACAACATTTTCTTTGAGAGATATAATCTACTCACAAAGTGCATATAACCGAAGAAAGAAATGCATTTGTTTCATTCGTTTTGTACAAAAACAGATGAATTTCTGCTGCGGACAGGAGGAAAAAAGAGCCGTTTTTCCCCAAGAGCCGATTCCCGCGGCAGGGCTTTTGTGCAATTCTTCGGAACGTGCTTCACTTGCTGAAAAAACCGACGGATGTATTTCTGTACAGGCAGAACGGAATTATTTTATCAACATTATTATATTGCCTGACGGAACAGAAGCACATGGTGTTTTTCAGCGCATACCCTAAAAAAGGAGGAAGGTAGAAATGAGTAACAACAACAACGAAATGAAGAAGGAACTCGGCATGGGCGCTGCTATGGCTACAGTAGTCGGCTGCGTAATCGGTTCCGGTGTATTCTTCAAACCCACAGCAATTTACACAGCAACAGGCGGTGCGCCCGGTCTGGCAATCATCGCATGGGTAGTAACCTCTCTGGTTTGTCTGTGTGCGGCAATGACATTTGCCGAAATCGCAATCTTGATTCCCGAAACAGGCGGTATGCCCGTATATCTGAAAAAGGTATTCGGTGACAGGGTTGGTTATCTCTGCGGCTGGATGCAGACCGTTGTATTCTATCCCGGTTTGGTTACAGCACTGGCAGTAGCGGTTGCAAACCAGGCAAAGCTGTTCTTAGGCGACGGCATGGTAGTTCCCGTAGCAATCGTATGTATCATTATTATGGTAGCTCTGAACTGCATGGGCGCTAAGGTTGGCGGCGCAGCGCAGACAATCTTTACCGTAGCAAAGCTGATTCCCCTGATTCTGATTATGATTTTCGGCTTCATCAGAGGCAACGGCAACCCCATCTTCGACCCCATGCTGGGTGAAGGTCTGAAATTCGGCTCCGTTCTGGGTCAGCTGATGATTGCAGTTCTGTTCGCATACGAAGGCTGGACAAACGTAGGCGCAATCGCAGGCGAAATGAAAGACCCCGGCAAAGACCTGCCTAAGGCAATCGTAGGCGGCGTAGCACTGATTATGGCAATTTACATCATCATCAACCTGGCTTACCTGTGGGTACTGCCTGCTGATGTAATGATGAATCTGGAATCTCCTGCATCCGCAGTAGCAATGCAGATTTTCGGCAACATGGGTGGTAAAATCGTATCCGTTGGTATCATGATTTCCGCCGGCGGTGCATGCAACGGCTTTATTCTGTCCGGTTCCCGTACCGCACTGTACATGGCAGAACAGGGTGACCTGCCCGGCAGCAAGGCTCTGTCCAAAATCTCCGGCACAGGCGTTCCCATCAACTGCATTTTCCTGATTGGTATTCTGGGTGCAATCTATGCTCTGACAGGTCAGTTCGACCTGCTGACAAACCTTGGTACATTCGTAGGCTGGGTATTCTACACACTGACATTCATGGCAGTTATCGCGTACAGAAAACAGGCTCCCGATGTAAAACGTACTTATAAGGTTCCTGCATACCCCGTAATCCCTATCATCGCAATCGTTTCCGGTCTGTATGTTCTGCTGAACCAGCTGTTCATGGCAGGCGCAGATGCAAGAAAGGTTGCTGTAGGCGGTATCATTCTGGTACTGATTGGCTTGCCTGTTCGTGCAATCTTTACAAAGAAGAAAGCAGCATAAGGCAGTCTGAACGATTTCGTTCTATTCAAACAGAAAATATTTGCTTGTGAAAGTGAAAAAGGCGTATGCCTTCTGAACTGAGAGGTTCGGAGGGAATGCGCCTTTTTATATGCAAAAATCAGGTTGTCTGAGAAGATGGAAAATACAGGAAATCCCCATAAAATCAAAGCAGGAGATACTTTTTTCTCTTTTGCACAAATACTGCATACAAGGATAATTGTGTTGAATTGCATGATTTATCTACAAAATCAAACGGGAAAATATACAAAACGCACAACCAAAACGGGGGTATTAAGACAATGTTAAAAAATATATCGTCAGATACCACTAACAGTCTTGACATTTTTTTGATATTCATTGATAATATATTGTATTGGAGTAAATGCAGGTGCCTGTTTCGGTCTGAATTTTCAACAAAAGCCGGAAAAATCTCGGCTTTTTCGGCAGAAGAAACCGGCATTTTCATGGAAACAGAAGGGAAGTAAATGCTTTTGAGGGAAGGATGGTTCAATGTATTTATTATTGTTACTGCTGTGGTTTATTTTTAATGGCAGAGTAACGCTGGAAGTTGCCCTGTTCGGGATTGTAATCTGCGGCTGGCTTTATTGGTTTATCTGCAAGCACATGGGCTACAGCATTCAGAGAGAGAAGGCGCTTGTGAAAAACGTTCCGCTTTATCTGAAATATGCCTTTGTTCTGCTCTGGGAAATCTTCAAGGCGAATGTGGATGTCATCAAGATTATTCTTTCGCCGAAGAAAGCGGAAATTCAGCCTGCACTGGTGAAGTTTCATACGGATTTGAAAAGTGAGTCCTCTCGGGTTGCACTGGCAAACTCCATCACGCTGACCCCCGGCACCTATACGGTGGAGCTGGAAAACGGCGATTATGTTGTACAGGCGCTGGATAAAGAGAAATTCGGCGAGGGTCTGGATGATTCTGTTTTTGTAAAGCAGTTGAGAAGGTTGGAGGGATGAGCGTATGAGCGATACAATGCACGTTATTCTGGAAATCGCCATGTTCGTTCTGGCGTGCGGCATGATTCTGGCATTTATCCGCGCGGTCAGAGGGCCTCGTTTTACGGACCGTATTGTGGCGATTAACATGATTGGCACCATGACAACGGTGATGATCGGGATTCTTTCCGCTTACCTGGGCGAAACCTCTCTGGTGGATGTTTCTCTGGTGTATTCCCTGTTAAGTTTCCTGGCGGTTGTGGTCATGTGTCACGTTGTTACCCTGCATCATAAGGGTCGTCTGCTGTTTCTGGCAAGAAAGAAAAAGGAGGCAGAGGAAAAATGTCAATAAGAGAAATCATTGCGGCAATCTGCATTTTTATAGGGCTGTTTGTGTTCCTTTGTTCCATTCTGGGGGTTTATCGCTTTAAATATGTGATGAACCGGATGCACGCAGCGGCTTTAGGGGATACCATGGGTATTTTCTTTGTTGTATTAGGTCTTCTGATTTTGGGACAGGATATTTTCCACATGGCAAAATATGTCCTTATCATTCTGTTTTTCTGGCTATCCAGCCCCATTTCGACACACCTGATTGCGAAGGTGGAGCTTCTGACAAACAAGGACTGCGAAGAAAGGATGAAGGACAGATGAGCGATTTTAGCGTTACCATTCAGTTGATTCTGGTTATTTTCCTCATCGCCAGCGCCATCGGGGTTTCTGTGACGAAAAACCTTTTTATGGCGGTTATCGTTTTCATGGGGTACAGCTCCGTGATGGCGATTGTGTGGCTTTTTCTGGAATCTCCCGACCTGGCTATCACAGAGGCGGCTGTCGGCGCCGGTATTGATACAGTGCTGTTCTTCCTGACGCTGAAGAAGGTTCACGCACTGAAAGGCACAAGGGAGGGGTGATGAAATGAAAGAAGAAAAATCGTTTTGGGAAAAATTGAAACGCTGGATTGACGGGGACGAGGTGCTTCTGGATGCGGATGAGATTATTTCCAAAAAAGAAAAGAAACAGTTTATTTATGAAGAAAGATTTTTCCCGATTGGGGACATTCGTTCCAATGTGACCCTGTATCGTGTGCTTTCCGTTTTCGTTACGGTGGTATTCATTGCGGTTATGCTGCATGTGGTTATGGAGCTGCCGATGTTCGGTGACCCGAACAGCATCACCAACAACGAGGTTGCGGCGCGTTATCTGGAAAAAGGGATTGCGGAAACGGGTGCAATTAACTTCGTTGCAGGCATGATTCTGGATTACCGTGCCTTCGATACCTTTGGCGAATCCAACGTGCTGTTTATGGCGGTGATTGCGGTGCTGATGCTGCTGCAAAGAGATAAAAAGAACATCGATGCGGCAGAGGATCAGGAAATGCAGGAGGACGAAATGCTGGATGCACAGGATTCCAAGCTGATTCTGAAAAAGGGCGCGAAATGCCTGGCTCCTGTGGTTATCCTGTACGGGATTTATGTTGTATTAAACGGACACCTTTCTCCCGGCGGCGGCTTCTCCGGCGGTTCTATCATCGGCGCAGGTCTGATTCTGTATTCCGCGGCATACGGGCATAAGAAGATGCAGACCTTCTTTACCATTAAAACACTGACACTGACAACGGCGGCGTGCCTGCTGACCTATTGCGGCTGTAAGAGCTATTCCTTCTTTACAGGGGCAAACCATGTCGGCTGGGAAATTCCGAAGGGCACACCCGGCGCAATTTTAAGCTCCGGCTTTATTCTGCCGCTGAATATCTGTGTTGGTCTGGTTGTTGCATGTACGATGTATGGGTTCTATGCGTTATTTACAAAAGGAGAAGTCTGATTATGAGTCAACTGTTGACAAATTATTATGAAGCAGCTTCTGTTATTCTTTTTGGCATTGGATTCATGAACCTGCTTCTGCAAAGAAATCTGATTAAAAAATTTATTGGTCTGAATATCATGGATACGGCTACCTATCTTTTTCTGGCGGCGAAGGGCTATGTGGCAGGCAAGACTGCCCCGATTCTGACAAACGGCATTATTGATGCGGATTATTATATTAACCCCATTCCTGCCGGTCTGGTTCTGACGGGTATCGTTGTATCCGTATCTGTAACAGCGTTCTCTCTTGCTCTGGTTCTGCGGCTGTATAAGCATTACGGCTCGCTGGATATGGATGAAATCCTGAGAATGATGAGAGAGGAGGAAGGGGAATAATATGGAACATCATGTAAATCTCGTACATAATATACCTTTCTTCAGCGTCTTTTTTGCAATGTTCTGCGGCATTATTACGCCGCTGTTCAAAAGCGGACGCACGGCACGCCGCCTGCATGGCTTTATGGTGGGGCTTGTCGGTATTCTTTCCGTTGTTCTTCTGGTGAACGTGGTAAAAAATCAGGAAGCGTATACCTTTATGATGGGGCATTTTCCTGCGCCCTGGGGCAACGAGCTGCGTATCGGGCCTCTGGAGGCACTGCTGGCGGTTCTGGTCAGTGTGGTTATGTTTTTAACCATTACGGCAGGCAGCAAGCAGATTTTTGAGGAAATCGTTCCTGAAAGCAGAAATTTTATTTCATTATGCTGAACGCAACCTACGGCGCAATGCTGGCAATGACATATACAAACGATATGTTCACAGGCTACGTTTTCATTGAAATTCTGACAATTTCGTCCTGCACGCTGATTCTTTCGAGAGGGACAAAGCAGGCGATTGTCGGCACAACGCATTATCTGGTGTTCGGCTGCATGGGCTCCGGTCTGTTCCTGCTGGGGGTTTGTATCCTTTACGGCATTACAGGGCAGCTCCTGTTCCCCCAGATGAAGGAAACGATTGCCATGCTGATGGCAACAGGGCAGTATCATTTCCCGTTAATGATTGTGGTCAGCCTGATGTTTGTGGGGCTTGGCATCAAGAGCGGTCTGTTCCCGTTCCATTCTGCACTGCCTACGGCTTACGGCTCCACGATGACAACCTCAAACGGGATTCTGTCCGGTCTGGTGCTGAAGGCATATATCATTCTGGCAATCAAGCTGGTATTTGAAGTATTTACGATTGAAACACTGGTGGAACTGAAAATTGCGGACGTTCTGTTCGTTCTGGGCGTTCTGGGCATGATTATGGGTTCCTTCTACGCGGTGCGCGAAAGCCGACTGAAACGTATGCTGGCGTATTCCTCCGTGGCGCAGATTGGCTATATCTTCATGGGGATTGGCTTAGGCTCCGAAGCAGGGATGCTTGCGGCATGCTTCCATGTGCTGGCGCACGCGGTTACAAAATCCATGCTTTTCCTCTGCTGCGGTACCTTCATTGAAGAAGCAGGCGGCAAGGAGCAGCTGGAAAACCTCAAGGGTGCGGCATATCGAAACCCTTTGGCAGGGGTTGCCTTTATCGTCGGCGCAATGTCCATGATTGGTGTGCCGCTGTTCGCAGGGTTCATCTCCAAGCTGTACTTTGCGGAGGCTGCGCTGGAAATGACGGGCATCCGTCTGGTTCTGGTTCTGGCGGCTCTGGCAGTTTCCATGATTCTGAACGCAATGTATTTCCTGCCCTCTGTCCTTGCAATCTGGTCTCGTTCCGAACCGAAGGAGAAAACCGTCAGAGTACAGAATTCTCCTCTGTTTGCAATGGCGATGGTATTATTTATTGTAGTAAATCTGGCACTGGGTATCGGCTATCGTCCCGTCATTGAAATCATGAAGATGGGCATTGAGCTGATTCAGGTTGCGTTGTGATGAGAGAATGAGGTGAAAGAAATGAACGGATCTGTACTTTTGCTGCTCCCGATGATTCTGCCCTTCATTTTTGGTCTCATCATTGGTTTCCAAAAGGAGGAAAAGCAGCGCAATATTCTGGTGTTTATTGCTATGGCTGTGGAAGCGGCTCTGGTCTGGTATCTTTGCAGCGGAGGGATTCATACCTTCGTGCTCTGGCGGATATCCGACCGATTGGCACTTGTTTACAAAACGGACGGACTGGCAAGATTCTTTGCCTGCCTCATCAGCACCATCTGGCTGATTGCGGCGGTGTTCTCCATGGAATATATGAAGCATGAGCATAAGCCTGCGCGCTTCTTCATGTTTTATACCTTTTCTCTGGCGGCATTGATGAGCCTTTGCTTCTCCGAAAATATGATGACACTGTACCTGTCCTATGAATTTATGACAATTCTGACAGCACCTCTGGTTATCCACACGGGTACACCCGAGGCAACGCGCGCCGGTCTGAAATATCTGGGGTATTCCTTCTTCGGCGCAGGCTTAGGGCTGATGGGGTTCTTCTTCCTGAACACCTATTGCAGAACGACCATCTTTATGCCCGGCGGCACACTGGATATGGCGATGGTGGCAGGGCATGAAAACCTGCTTCTGGTTGTGTTCTTCCTGATGGCGCTTGGCTTTGGCTGTAAGGCGGGTATGTTCCCCCTGCACGCTTGGCTGCCGACGGCGCACCCCGTTGCACCTTCTCCGGCATCCGCAGTGCTTTCCGGTATCATCACAAAGGGTGGCATCATTGCCATCATTCGTGTGACCTATTATTTGTTCGGCGTGGATTTCCTGCGTGGCACATGGGCGCAGACGGCTCTGCTGGTGCTTTCCGTTGTGACAATCTCCATG
>JBNMGO010000105.1:0-5456 GCA_050872285.1 Anaerotignum sp. | reverse complement strand
GATGTCGCAAAAATCCTTATTGTCATCCGCCAAAAGCACTTTTATTGTATTTTGATTCAAAATAATCCCTCCCGTTGTAGCTTCCTGAATGTTTATGCAGAACTTCCTTGCTTTTGCGTTGATTATAGTATAGAAAATTTCTGCCGACAAGAACCATTCGTAGGACAAAAAAAGTCCGAAAAACCAAGGAAAATCAAGGATTTTCTGTAATTTTCCAAATTTTGCCAAAAGCCGTGCAGAACCACGTCGAATGGTGTCTGTCGAATTTATGAAATTTGAAAGAAAAACGGGAAAAAGGCAGACGAAAAGTTGTGAAAAAAGAAGTCGTTTCTTGAAAAAAACCTCATCCGCATGGATGAGGTTTGCTGATTTTTTGTTATTTCTCTGCTTTTTTTTGTACGATTTTGTTTGTCAGTGCGGCGAATTCCTCTAAGCCTAACGCTTCGCCGCGAATCCGTGCATCCCAGCCAAGCTCCTCCAGAATTTCCGTCAGCTCTTCTTTGGTAAAGCCGAGGTTACCCAGATTAAACAGGCAGTTCATGAGCGTCTTTCTGCGTTGCCCAAAGGCACACTTGACGATGTGGAAAAACAGCTTTTCATCCGCCGTTTTCACCTTTCTCTCAGGCAGAACCTTTAATGTAATCACTGCAGAAGCAACCTTCGGGCGCGGCATAAAGCACGCCGGCTGTACAATCATGTCCAGCTTGGCATCGCAGTAATACTGCACTGCAACGGAAAGCGCGCCGTATTCCTTTTCCTTCGGGCCTGCCTGCATCCGTTCCGCTACTTCCTTCTGCACCATAACGGTGATGCTGTCCACATGTCGCTCGTTTTCCAGAAGATCCATGATAATCGGCGTGGTGATGTAATAGGGCAGGTTTGCAACCACCTTAATTGGTCTGCCGTCATTTTTTTCACGGATAATAGCATCAATATCCGTTTTCAGAATATCCTGATTCAGAATTTCGATGTTGTCATAATCCGCCAAGGTCTGCTTCAGAATGGGAATCAGCGTATTGTCGATTTCCACCGCAACCACCTGTCTTGCGTTTTCTGCCAGAACCTGCGTCAGAGAGCCGATGCCGGGACCGATTTCCAGCACGCAGTCCTCCTTTGTCACGCCTGCACAGGCAGCAATGTTGTCCAGAATATTGGAATCAATCAGAAAGTTCTGACCGAAATTTTTCTTAAACGCAAAGCGGTTCGCTTCAATAATTTCTTTTGTTCTGCTGGGGGTTGAAATTCTTTCTGCCATGTTTTTCTCCTTTTAAATAATATTGCCGAGGATGCCGAAGCTCAGCACAGAAACGATAATGCCTGCCGTCAGCACGCCAATCATGATGACAGGGAAGGTCTTTTTGGGATCCATGTTCAGAAGCGCGCTGATGAGTGCGCCCATCCATGCACCCGTCCCGGGCAGGGGCAGGGCAACGAAAAGGTAGACTCCCCAATAGGCGTATTTTCGGATTTTGTCACTTTTCGCATCCGCCTTTCGCTCGCACCATTCCACAAAGCCGCGCAGAGGCGTTTTTTTCAGCACGCGGAAAATAAAGCGGATGAATAACAGAATAAAGGGAATCGGCAAAAGGTTCCCGATATATGCAATGATGAAGGTCGGCAGCCAGTGCATCCCCATTGCAAAGCCTGCAATGATGCCGCCGCGCAGCTCCAGAATCGGCAGCAGCGAAACGATGAACACAATCATCTCTCTGGAAATGCTGCCCGATAAATGTTCTACAAACCATGTTGCTAAGGTTTCAGCCAAATCAATCTCCTCCTAAGGGGTTTTGTATCCGAATCTTCGGTTTCATAACTAATATATTATACATGAACGGAGGGACAGGAACAACAAAGAATTTCTTAAATTTGAAGAATCTTTGCGATTCCCCGTAATCTTTTTCTCTGTTTTTTGAAAAATTGTATTTTTTTCAGTAATCTGCACGAATTTTGGTTTTTGATATTGAAAAAATTTGTCTGATATGTTTCAATGTGGGAAAGGGGCATTTGCTCATCTGAAAAAAACAAACAAAAAATACAATAATAGAAGGTGAGAAGTATGACAGAAGGATTAAGAGCGCAGCTGATGGGTGTAAAGCTGACAAAAAAAGAAAAACTCATTGCGGATTTTATATTGGATAATTTTGCGGAGGCGTGTTTTATCACCTCTACGGAGATTGCAAAACGGATTCACGTCAGTGATTCTTCCGTCATCCGCTTTACCAGAACTCTTGGCTACAGCGGCTTCATGGAATTTCAGAAGGCAATCCGCAAAGCATATACCGAACGGATGAACAGCGTTTCCGATAATATCACCATTCCCTCGGAACGGCTCAAGCTGAGCATTTCCAAGCTGGATCAGAGTGATATCGTGGAAAGCTATTTTTCCAATGTCATGCAGAACCTCAATTCCTGCATCAACCGAAACGATACCATTGATTTTGAACGAGCGGCAAGCCTGATTGCAGGCAGTAAGCGAAAATTCATCGTGACCTCCCGTGCGAACAGCTGCGTGGGGGATATGCTGCTGCTGCTCCTCAAGCATCTTTTGCCGGATGTTTATGAAACCTCGCATCCTGCGCTGAATGTCATCGACCATCTCTGCGATATTACGGAAAATGACTGTATCGTTGCGGTCAGCTTTCCCCGTTATTCCGAAATGGATTTCCTCGCAACCCAGATGGCGTATGATGCCGGTGCGAAAATCATCCTCATTACCGATAAGGCAAGCTCCCCTCTGGCGCAGTATGCAACCCAGCTTCTGACCGTCAGCGTGGATAGTAATACCTTCTTCAATTCCTATGTGGCAGTGCTGTTTACGATGGAACTCCTCTGCTCCTTCATCAGCAAGAAAATGGGCTATTCCACAGAAGCCAAGCTGGAATTGATTGATAAATACCTCTCCAAAGTCGGTTTGTTCTAAAAAATAAGTCAAAATCAAAAAGCCTGCAAACGCAGGCTTTTTGCATGCCGAGAATCGAATTTTAAGCAGCGGAGGGGTTCGGGGAACGAAGCGTTCTCCGCCTGGAATCCGCAGAGGGGGCTTTGCCCACTCGAGGAAAACAGGGCGTTTTAAGGCATTGCCGCCGGAACGCATCTGTTTATTCTTCTGTTCCAACAAGTCAAAAACCCCGTTTTTGACTTAATATTTTAATATCTATGATTCACATATTCATCAATCAGAGACTTCCTGCTTTCCTCCTGAAAAACCTCTTCCTCCCGTAAGCATTTCAGTATCAGCGGACTGGTGGAATGCAGAATAATATTTTCCTCTTCAATCACAATTTCAAACAGCTTTCCCTTCAGAAACTTGCTCCGCACCTTCACGAAATACGCCACAACACCGCGAAAATCCAGCATCCGTAATGCTGTCAGCGTTGCTCTGTCCTTCTTGCTGTAGTAATAATTGCTTTTCTCCAGATAATCCCGTTTCAGCTCGTAGTCCATATCTTTTGTTGTGCTGATGGTCTTGTTTTCCTTCGCCAGTGCGTTGTAATACTGATAATTGAATAACGCCTTCTCCACCGTATCCATGTTGCGAAACGGGCCGATATCCCCGTAAACCACTGCTTCGTAGTTTTTCTGCAGATATTCCCGTTTTGTCATGTCGCCCTTGGCGTATTGGTCGATGAGACTCTGTCTGTATTTGAAATATTTCTGAATGGCATTCATAGTGCGCCTTCTTTCCATCCTTTCCCGCTAGGCATGGCGGCGTTTGCCCTGTTACAATGGGAAAAAACCGTGCAAGGGGGAAGTAGTATGCGGACTTTTTTGGATTATTATCGGCGGAGCATACAACCGCAGATAGAAATGATAGATATTTTTTTGAAAACGGAACAACCGCCGTATGACGAGACCGCCGTCGCAGAGGTACTCGGCATTTCTGCCGAAACCTTAGCGGCGCATATGCAAAAGGAGCACCTCGCCTGCATCACAAAGGGCGTGTTTTTCCGTTTGCTTGCGGAAAGCGAAAATCCGCTTGGCGGCATGCTCCAAAGAGCCGTTGCCTGCGGTCTGCCCGAGGAATATACACCAGAAACCGCGGCGTATGTGTTTGGTCTGCCTCCGGCAGTTGTCCAAAGGGCGGCAGAAAAAACAGGGCAGACCTCCTTTTCCGAGGAAGCCCTGCCTGTCTTATTTTCCGAAATCATGCTTTGCGAAATACCAGATCTTCCGTGAGCGCGGCGGCAGTCTGCTCGTCCGTCAGAAGCTCTGCCAGTGCGATTGCAAAGGGAATGGCTGTCCCGGGCGCGCGCGAGGTGATAACGTTTCCGTCCACCACAACCTCATCCTCTAAAGGTGTTGCCCCGATCAGTTTCTCCTCAATCCCGGGGTAAATGGTTGCGTGTCTGTCCTTCACGATGCCTAAAGCGCCCAGAACCATCGGCGCGGCGCAGATAGCCGCAACCCAGTTGTGCGCTTCGTGCTGTTTCAGCAAAAGCTTCGTCAGCCCTTCGTGTGCCTGTAAATTGGTTGTGCCGGGCAGTCCGCCGGGCAGAACCAGCATGTCGGCATCGTCGTCAATTTCTTCAAAAAGCAGGTCAGCCAGATAGGTCACGCCGTGCGCCCCTGTCACTGCCTTGTTTCCCGTAACGGAAACCAGCTTTGCATCCACGCCCACGCGGCGCAGTAAATCAATGGGGGTCACTGCCTCCATTTCCTCAAAGCCTTCTACCAGAAATACATATACCTTTTTCATAGGGAGTCCCTCCGGATTGTCTTAGTGTGTCCAAGTAATTTTTATTTTACAGGAAAATCCCTGATTTTTCAACTGATGCCGCTTTCTTGTGGTATAATACCAAAAGTGAAACAGAACAGAGAGGAATGGATGAATTTGTTAAGATACGGAATGACGGCAAGAACAGTGGAAATGGTGTGCTTCGATGCGGCATTGGAGCGGCTTTCTCAGCTCTGCCCCGATTTGGATATCAATGCGTATAAGAAAAAAGTGAAAAAGGAATACCGCGCCATGCTGGGGCGTACCCCCGATATCGGCGGCAGTTCTCTGGAGAAGAATCTCTACGTTGCGGCGTTTGTGTTTTCCTTTTATAAGGCAGAGCCGAGCCGCATCACCCCTGCCATCGTGGATGAAATGGTAACGGCGGTGTTCGATTCTCCTTTTATGGTGAAGGCGCATAAAAATAAGAAATGCACCCTTTTTACCGAATCCACGCAGAATAAAAAGCTCAGAGAAAGCAAGGCAAGCCAACGTTCAAAATACCCCCTCGACTGGAAATTTGAGTATAAAAAGGGGAAGGATGAATTTTATAATACCTATACCGAGTGCGGCATCTGCAAGCTGGGTAAAAAAGAGGGCTGCTTCGAGTTTGTCCCCTGCCTTTGCAAAATGGATGAAAGAAGCTATCGCTATGAGGGCGGCGAACTGCACCGCACCAAAACCCTCGCACAGGGCGATGATTGCTGCGATTTCCATGTGACAAAACGGAAGAAGTAACGGG
>JBNMGO010000201.1:0-3479 GCA_050872285.1 Anaerotignum sp. | reverse complement strand
GGACATCATTATTTCCATGGAGCGCGCGAAGGAGCGGGCGGCGGAATACGGACATTCGCTCAAGAGGGAAATTGCGTTTCTGACGGCGCACAGTATGCTGCATCTTTTAGGGTATGACCACATGGAGCAGGAGGAAGAAGCGGAGATGTTCCGCCGACAGAAGGAGATACTGTTGCAGGCGGGCTTCCCTAGAGAATGAGAGAAAGTTTCAAGCCGCCCTTGCAAAGTCATCCTTGCGCAGAAAAAACTTTTTTTCATTAGAAAAAGCTACGCTTTAAAATCTTCGGAAAAGTATTTTCTATCGGACAACCAGCGGCGAAGGGTCATCCTTATGCAGAAAAAACTTTTTTTCATCAGGAAAAACTGCGTTTTTAAATCTTCAAAAAAGTATTTTCTGCCAAGTGGCAGGCGAAAAGGAGGAATTCCTTTATGAAAGACGAAATGTTAATTTTACAGGCGAAGGATGCGATGAAAAACGCCTATGCGCCCTATTCCGGGTTCCGTGTCGGGGCGGCGATTTTGACGAAGGACGGTGCAGTTTTCAAGGGCTGCAACATTGAAAATGCGTCCTACGGGGCGACGAACTGTGCCGAGCGGACAGCCATTTTCAAGGCGGTTTCCGAAGGGTATCGGGAGTTTGAGAAAATCGCAATCGTGGCGAGCAGTGGGGACTATGCCTCTCCCTGTGGCATTTGCAGGCAGGTTTTAGCGGAATTCATGCCCGAAGGGAAAGTCCTGCTTTACAGTGAGGAAAAAGGCATGGTAACATATACAGTCAGAGAATTGCTCCCGATGGGCTTCAGCAAGGCGGACATCAGGTAAGGAGGAAATCCTATGGAAAAAATGGATTTTTATGTATATCTTTCCCCGAGAGAAGCGGCGGAGAAGGTCAAGGAAGCGGTGACAGCAGGCTTATATTCGGGAGAAATTCTGGATGAATATGTCCGTATTCTGCCGGACGGCAAGGAAATCATCATGGTGTTATTTGAGAAATACTATATGCGTGCCGGCAACAGAGCCACGCTGACCTTTCTGGCGGATAACTTAGAGGAGCACACGAGGGTGCATCTTTCTGCCGGCGGTGGCAGTGAAGGGGTAATTTTCCGATTTGACTGGGGCGCAGGTGCAAGCTTCAGCGCTTCGGCGCGGGACGCTTTAGCGGAATATATTTGTAAGTAAAAGGTTTGAGGTGGAAGGCATGGCGGAAAAAAGCTGGGAAATTTTAGAGGGCGCGTGCTATTCCTGCAAAAAATGCGGGCTATGGGAAATGCGCACCAATGTTGTCATTGGCAAGGGCAACCGCAATGCGGATATCCTGTTCATCGGGGAGGGCCCCGGGCAGCAGGAGGATTTGCAGGGCGTACCCTTCGTAGGCCCTGCGGGACAATTATTGGATAAAATGCTGGCAAGTGTTGGGCTTTCCTTAGAGGATGCCTATATTGCCAATGTGGTGAAGTGCCGTCCGCCCGGCAACCGTGACCCCCATGATGATGAAAAGGAGGCGTGTCTGAATTACCTCAGGTATCAGCTGATGCTCATCAAGCCGAAAATCATCGTCTGTCTGGGGCGCATTGCCGCCACAACGATTATCGACCCCGAATTTCGCATCACGCGCCAGAGAGGGCAGTGGTTTGAGCGAAAGGGGTATCATATCATAGCAACCTATCATCCCTCTGCACTGCTCAGGGATGCCACAAAAAAACGCCCTGCATGGGAGGATATGCAGGCGATTCGTGCCAAATGGGACGAATTGAAGGAACATTGACAGAAAATTCAGGAGGGAAAAAACATGAACGGCATTGACGCTTTGAAAGCAAAATTTGCAGATGTGGAATTGAAGGCAAACGCAAGAACCATGGAAGAGGTGGTTGCGTATATTGAAGAAAACTGGGGCGCATTTCGCGTGAAAATCACAGAAAGCGAATTGATGGCGCATTATAAGGCGGCGTGTGAATTTGCAAAAATGATGGGCAGAGATGTAACTGATTTTCAGGATGACATCAGAAGATACCGCCTGCCCAATACCAACAAAATCCACGTTGTTCTGGGCATGAATTCCGAATATATGACAGCCGAAAACGGCATGAAATATTATCAGGCGCTGTGCCTGATTAAAGGACTGACACAGGAGGATATCGACACCAAAAACGAAAGATGGTTACAGTATGTCCTGCTGTTGGATATGGCGAAGGATTGGGAGAAGAAGGATGAAATTTTCCTGGCAGAGCAGAAGGAAATGCTGAAGGAAAGAGGGGTAGAAACAGAATGAAGAAATTCCACTCCGGCTTTGTTGCGCTGGTCGGCAGACCAAATGTCGGCAAATCAACGCTGATGAACTGCCTGATTGGGGAGAAGATTGCCATCACCTCGCATAAGCCGCAGACCACAAGAAATAAAATCACATCCATCCTGACAAAGGACGATTTTCAGTGCGTTTTTCTGGATACCCCGGGGATTCATAAGCCGAAATCCAAATTAGGCGAATATATGGTGCGCTCCGCGGAAACAACTTTTAATGAGGTGGATCTGGTGCTGATGCTGATTGAGCCTACCACAGAGATTCAGGCGATGGATGAATACGTTCTGGAACGCATCAAAAACGTGAAAACACCCGTTGTTCTGGTTATCAATAAAATTGACACCGTGGAACGCGAAACGCTGCTCGAGGTCATCTCCGTTTACAGCAAGGCATATCCCTTTGCGGAGGTTGTGCCGATTTCTGCCATGAAGGACAGAAACACAGGCGAACTGCTTGATGTTATTCGCAAATATCTGCCCGAAGGGCCGCAGTATTTCCCTGCGGATATGGTGACGGATCAGCCGGAACGCCAGATTGCATCGGAGATTATCCGCGAGAAGGCGCTGTATCTTTTGCAGGATGAGGTGCCGCATGGGATTGCGGTGGAGATTATGTCCATGAAAAAGCGTCCCGATAAGGATATCGTGGATGTACAGGCGACCATTTACTATGAACGGGATTCGCATAAGGGCATTATCATTGGCAAGCAGGGGTCTATGCTCAAACGCATCGGCTCTACCGCGCGGTATGATATGCAAAGATTGCTTGGCTCACCCATTTATTTGCAGCTGTGGGTGAAGGTTAAGAAGGATTGGCGCGACAGTGATTTTCTGCTGAAAAATTTCGGCTACGACAAGAAGAATATTTAAGACAAAACCTCCACTTGAGGCTCTGTTCAAGCAGGGTTTTCAACCCTTGCCCTTCGGGCAACCGCCGCATCTGTTCGGCGGTGCGTACCTCAAACTCCGCCAAGGGAGTCACTCCCTTGGAACCCGATACCGCAGAAACATTTCATGTTTCTGCAAATGGGGGTACAGGGGAATCATTCCCCTGTCAGGGTACGGGACAGCGTCCCGTGAAAAAGGGTTTAAGGGTTCTGAATGGTAGGAATTTTATAGTATGGGCGGTTTTCTTTCTCCATATCCTATTCCCGAAAGGGGATGTCCTGTATGAACGAAAG
>JBNMGO010000389.1:0-1790 GCA_050872285.1 Anaerotignum sp. | reverse complement strand
GGGAGGGGATATCCAAGGGGAACATTGTTCCTCTTGGACCTCCTGTGGGGGTCCGAGACCCATTGAGGAGGGGTCCCGGGTTTTTGTTACTTTTTAGCATAAAAAGTAAGGAAGAACGCCCTTGTTTCGCCGAAAAAGTTCCAAATGGGCGAATCCCTGATGTTGTCCAAGAAAAACTTTAGCGCGACTGCGCTCATCCGGTGCTTGCACCGCTAATCTTTCCGCGACTGCGCCTTCTTTTCACCCACCTGCGTCTGCAAGACTGGCGTTATCCTTGCAAAAGCGGCTCTTTTATGCCATAATAAAACAAAAATCGCAAGGAGGAAGACGCATGTTCGATATTGGGACAACAGCATTTTTACTGGATACGGCGCAGGATTTAAACGAGGCCTTACAGGGCGGTGCGGCGTTATCCCTGATTCCCATTGGGGTGGGGACGATTGTCGGCATTGGCATTGCAGGCTTTTTTGCACATCATTTCATGAAAAAGGGCGACGAAGCCAGAAGAAACGATCCGAATCGTTTCAAGCGGCTGAAATAAATCGGTTACGGAGGAAAAAGAAAAATGGAACAGAAAAACAGAAGAATTTCAACCAGACAGCTGGTTTCCATGGCGATGCTCGGGGCAATCTCCATTGTGCTGGTGGCGGTGATACATTTTCCGCTGATTCCTGCGGCGGCGTTTCTGGAATATGACCCTGCGGATATCCCGATTCTGATTTGCGCTTTTGCGTATGGGCCTCTGGCAGGGCTTCTGCTGACGGTTGTAGTCTGCTTTATACAGGGCTTTACGGTCAGCGCGCAGAGCGGCATTATCGGCGTGGCGATGCACATTTTTGCAACGGGCTTCTGCGTTCTGGTGACGGGGAATATCTATAAAAGAAACAAAACGAGAAAAACGGCAGTCATCGCGCTGATTCTGGGTGCTCTGGTGCAGACGGCGGCAATGGTGGTTATGAATATGATTTTTACGCCGCTGTTCATGGGCGCGCCGTTGGAGACGGTGCTTGCGCTGATGATTCCTGCGATTATTCCGTTTAATGCGCTGAAGGCAGGCATCAACTGTGTAATTACGTTTTTCCTATACAAATCTATTTCCCACTTAATGAAGGGGAATTAAATTAAGTCGAAATCAGGATAAACTTTGATGAAGTTTATCTTTTTTCGCGTTTTCTTGCAAATCCTGTGTAAGATATTGAATTTTATGCCATTCCTGCAAGTTTTTATTGTCACGGCAGGGGGAAGTGCATATAATAGAAAAAGTATTGATTCGGAAAGGCGCAGGGAGGACGAGAGTATGGTCGGCAAGAAAACGGTTGCAGTGATTTTTGGGGGGCAGTCCTCCGAGCATGAGGTTTCCAGAACCTCCGCGGTGATGATGCTGCAGGCTCTGGACAAGGAAAAATATCAGGTGCTGCCTGTCGGGATTACGAAAAAGGGGCAGTGGCTGATTTACAACGGCCCTGTGGAGCATGTGAAAACGGGCGAATGGGAAAAATTCGGCACGCCCGTGAGCCTTTCTCCCGATGCGACGAAAAAATGCTTTCTGAAAATCGTCGGGGGGAATGTGAAGGAAATCCCCGTGGATGTGGTCATTCCTGTGCTGCATGGCGCATGGGGCGAGGACGGCACGATTCAGGGGCTTTTAGAGATGGCGCAGATTCCCTATGTGGGGTGCGGCGTACTGGCTTCTGCCGTTTCCATGGATAAGGTATTTACGAAGATGATTGCGAAGGCGGCGCGGATTCCGCAGGCGAAATATCTTTGGGTGCATAAGAATGACCTTGGGG
>JBNMGO010000220.1:0-3300 GCA_050872285.1 Anaerotignum sp. | reverse complement strand
GGATTTGCCAGACAGATGGTATATTTGTCACTGATTTCATTCTGCTTGGAAACACTATCCTTATAATCAATATCCGGGTTTGTGATAGAATGAAGCATCAGATTCATAGCAGAAATACGCAGCATTGTGCGGTCTGTATCAAAGCCGGAGAATGCGCCTGTGGAAAAATGCTCCCATTGCTCACTTGTCATGGTCTCCTCGTAATTTCTGCGGATATATTCGGAGGCGGAAACAAGAAACCCGGCAGTACCACAGGCAGGGTCGCAGATAATATCATCAGGGGTAGGCTGTAGCAGTTCAACCATCATTTCACGAATGTGCTTAGGGGTGCGGAACTGACCGTTCTGACCTGCGGTTGACAGCTTACCTAGCATATATTCATATAAATCCCCCTGCATATCCAAATCGGCAATATCATGCTCATACAAATCATCCAGACCGGAAATGATTTTCTGCAATACCTGCGGAGTAGGAATCAGAAACATGGCATCATCCATGTATCTTGCAAAAGCAGTTTTCCCTTCATCCATCTTTGCAGGGTCATCCATAATTTCCACCAGCTCGCCGTTTTCACTGAAATCAGGCAGATGTCCATATTTCATTTTTTTGATGGCAGGGAATACCCGCTGAGAAATGATGTTGAAAATCTCTCTGGGGTCTTTGTCCTTAAATTTGCTCCAGCGCATGGACTGCCCGATTGCCGACTGTGGAAATATCTTGTCCATCGCCTCACTGGTCATGTTTTCAAATTCTTCATTTTCAAGTTCCTTTTCGTCCAGAGAACGGATAAACATTAAATATGTCAGCTGTTCAATTACTGTCAGTGGGTTGGTAATACCGCCGGCCCAAATGTCTGTCCAGATTTTGTCGACTTTATTTTTAATGACACCTGTAATCATTTTTGTCCCTCCATTTTTGCTCGTCCATCAGATACAGATGGACACATCTATACAAATCTTATTTTAAAGTAAAAAACGGCAAAAAGCAATATTCGCAATCAGTATCAAAAACCGATTTCGAGAAGCTCCTTGCCATCTTTTGATATTTTCTGCTTTTTAGCATTAACATGATTGCTACGGCGATTTGTACTTCCTTTATTTCATGCAGATAGAGAAATCTATGCTATTTTTTGACACCTTAGATTTCCTTATCATTGTGCATGGGCTTTGGCTGCAATGCCGCAGGGGTAACCGCCTGCCGCATCATCGAATCCCCCAGAGAGCGGCTCATTGCCATCCTTACGAATTGCTTCGTTCCCTGCAATGGGCGTTTTCCGACGCTGATTCTGCTTTCGGGTTTCTTTTTTGCACGGGGCAATCCGCTTCTGGCAGGCGGCTTTGTGTTCCTGCTGATTGTGCTTGCCGTCAGCATCACGCTTCTGGTTTCCTTCCTGCTGAGCAAAACCCTCCTGCGCGGTGTGCCGTCTGCCTTTGTGTTGGAGCTGCCGCCGTACCGCCGCCCGAAAATCGGGGATGTCATTGTCCGCAGTGTGTTGGATAGAACCGTTTTCGTCCTCGGCAGGGCAGTCACGGTTGCCATCCCTGCCGGCGCAGTCATCTGGTTTTGCCAGAATGTCATGGTGGATGGGCATACGCTCCTGTATGGCATGGCAACCCTCTTAGAGCCGCTTGGCGCGCTCATGGGGCTTTCGGGCGTGATTCTCATGGCGTTTCTGCTCGGGATTCCGGCGAATGAAATCGTCATTCCCATCCTTCTGATGGTCTATAGCCAAAGCGGTACGCTTGTCGAAGCGACAGGGCTTTCGCAGGCAGGGGAGCTTCTCGCTGCCAATGGCTGGACATGGGTCACCGCGGTCTGCGTGATTCTTTTCTCGCTGAACCATTTCCCCTGCGCCACCACGCTTCTGACCATCCGCAAGGAAACGGGCAGTTGGCTCTGGACGGGGGTCAGCTTTCTTTTGCCGACCATGGTCGGAACGCTGCTCTGCATCACGGTACACCTTTTCGCGGCACTTGTTGGCATCTTTTTTTGAAAAAATATTTTCATCAAAAAAAATTAGTGCTATACTAATCTATATTTAGAACGAAAGAGAAATGGGGGATTCGTATGAATGAGCAATTATATAAGCTGCTGCAAAAGGCAAGAGAGGATATGGAATTGCGTAAACGCATCTGGGCAGTGAAGGAAGCGAAGGATCCTGCTCTGGCGCTGTGTGAGCTTTGCACCGCAGAGGGATTCCCTCTGACCGTGGGCGGTCTGTTTTCTGAGCAGGAGGAATTTTTCTGTAATCTGTTCCGCAGCTGTAATGGCAGTGCCGTACAGCCTCTGGATGGCTGGGATGACCCCTTCGATATGTTCTTTGCCGCAATGGAGGCATTGGAGAAATAAAAAACATCACAGTTTTCGAGACACTGAACAATAGCAAAACGGGCGAAATCCCCAAGGATTTCGCCCGTTTTCCTGTTTTTTGCCTCAGCTTGCCTTCATCTCCAGCCGCAGTCTGTCTGCAATCAATGCAATAAATTCCGAATTCGTCGGCTTCCCCTTATGATTATTGATAGTATACCCGAACAGGGCATCAATCGCATCCACCTTTCCTCTGTTCCAAGCAACCTCAATCGCATGCCGAATGGCACGTTCCACACGGCTGGGCGTGGTGTTGCATTTCTTCGCAATAGAAGGATACAGCTCCTTCGTGATATAATTCAGCACATCCATATCGTTGACGCTCATGATGATTGCCTCGCGCATGTAATGATAGCCGCGGATATGCGCCGGCACGCCAATTTCATGCAGAATATTCGTTACCTTTGTCTCCAGATCATACGCGGCAGTGTTTACGGTAATGGGCGCGGCGGCTTTTAAAAGCGGCTTCTGTTCCTGCATCAGCTGGCGAATCCGCTGTGTCAGCGCGTCCATGTCAAAGGGCTTCACCATGTAATAGCTTGCACCCAGGTCAAGTGCCTTCTGCACCACCTTATCCTGACTCAGCGCGGAAAGAATAATTGTAATCGGGCGGTCGCTTTCTTCTGTTTTCTGCAGCCGTTCCAGAACGCCCAGTCCGTCCAGACGTGGCATAATGCCGTCAATCACGGCAACGTCGGGATGCGTATCTCTGATTTTATTCATGGCATCAATGCCGTCCATGGCAACTGCCACCACAGTAATGTCTTCCTGTTTATTCAAATGATCGACGATGATGTCGCAAAAATCCTTATTGTCATCCGCCAAAAGCACTTTTATTGTATTTTGATTCAAAATAATCCCTCCCGTTGTAGCTTCCTGAATGTTTATGCAGAACTTCCTTGCTTTTGCGTTGATTATAGTATAGAAAATTTC
>JBNMGO010000311.1:0-2323 GCA_050872285.1 Anaerotignum sp. | reverse complement strand
TTTCTGTCCTGTTCCTTCTGTAGGATATTTCTGCCGACCATGAACAACAGCACCGCAATCACCGCAGGGGGAATCGCCGTCAATGCCATCCGTACCAGCCGCAGCTCCTCACTCCAACGGAAAAATGGCAGAAATACGCCGTAAATCATCGTATAAAACGCCGCAAGCAGAATCAGCACACCTGCCAGTGTTTTCTTTTCCTCAAAGTGTTTCAGAGGGTCGCTTTTCAGAAATGCGACCACCTCATCCCAGCAGTCCTGATCCTCAAATTCGCGGATTTCCTCGGGCAGCTTCGCAACATGGAAGGTATCGAAAAAGCAGTAGCACCAGATGACGGGCAGCAAAAACGCAAGGAATTTCCATCCAATCGTCATGGTCAGCCCCGTAATTGCCGTAAAAAGTGCCATCACCAGTGTTCCTTTTTTCATCATGCCAAAGTACATATAGCCACCGCCGGGCCAGAGGGCACAAAGAAATGTCAGTATTTTTTTCCTGTCGATATTCACTTGCCTTCCTCCTCACAAAATCCGCTTCGGGCAGAAATCAATATAATCTGCCGCAATCAGTGCATAATCAATGCCTTCCCGTTCCCCTTCAAATGCTGTTTTATGGCTTGCCGCACCATGCAGATGCCCATAAACCACCTTTTTGATGGGATACTCCCGAAATAACGCCGTAAACGCAGAATCCTCCTGCTTATCATTCATCGGCGGAAAGTGCATCATCAGTATGATTTTCTCCGCGCCGCTTCGCATGGCGGCATCCAGAGACAGCCTGAGCCGCACCTGTTCTCGTTCATAAATCTTTTTATCCTGCTCCGTAAACTGCACATCATTTGGGCAAAGCCACCCTCTTGTGCCGCAGATATACCAATCCTCATATTGGTCAAAATTATTTTTCAGAAACCGCATCCCGGGGTATCTTGCCTCCAGTTTCGCCGAGGATTTCCACCAGTAATCATGGTTGCCGCCGAGCAGAATCTTCCTCCCCGGCAGGCTGTAAATCACATCTAAATCCGCCGCCGCTTCGTCAATTCGCATCCCCCACGAAAGGTCTCCCGGCAGTAAAACCGTATCCCCTTCGGTGATATTTTTCTTCCAGTTTGCGATGATTTTTTCGCTGTGATTCTTCCAGTTTTCCCCGAAAATATCCATGGGCTTATCCACAGAAAAGGCAAAATGCAGGTCTGCAATGGCAAAAAGTGCCATTTTCTCCCTTCCTTTCTTAAATCCGATAAACCTCCGCCAGAACATTCAGCTTTTCGTTGAATTCACGCAGTTTATCAATATCGTTGCTGTTCCATACATCCGAAAATTCCTTATTGATGGCGCTCATATCCTCCAGGCTCAGAATGAAATGCAGCTTCTGGATGTTATCCAGAATATTCGAGGTCATCTTTCTGCGGATTTCGTTCAGCCGCTGTGCATTCGTGATTTCCTCCCGAATCGTAGACATTTCCTGATCCAGATGAAACGCCGCCTCCGCGCAGTTATGCAGTCTGTCCTGCAGCTCCTGCGGAATGTTGCCGCTGTATTTATACCGCAGGGAATGTTCCGCCGTCGCCCAGAAATTCATTGCGTTTGTACGAATCTGGATTTCCGCGAAAACCTCCTTCGGTCCCAGCGCCGTACTCAGGGGGTAGCGGATGATGATATGGTAGCTGCGGTAGCCGCTCGCTTTCGTGTTTGTTATGTAATCCTTCTCCTGCACGATGGTCATATCCGTGCGGGAACGCACCATATCAACCACCTTCTGGATATCTTCCACGAACTGGCAGAGGATGCGGATGCCTGCGATGTCCTCAATCTCTGCTTCGATGTTCTCGGGGGCGATATGCTTTCTGCCTGCCTTATCCAAAATACTGGCAGGGGTTTTCAATCTGCCCGTAACCGCATCGACAGGGGAATAAATGCCTAAATGTCGACATTCTTTATCCAGATTTTTGAACTTCAGCAGCAGTTCCTCCACCGCCTGCTCATAAGGATAAAGTAATTCTTTCCAATTTATAATTTCCAAAGGGGTTCCTCCTTCGACTAAATTGCCATATTTCTTCAGTTTCATTGTACTACAAAATCCTGCGGCTGTGCAACGGGAGATTCTTTGAAACCAGGCAAAAAAATGCCAAAATACGGCACTTGTCCACAAGGTGTCCGCTTTTGCGGACTTATGGACAGAGTGGACACCTCTTTTTTGCCTGTTTTTGCAGAGGTGTCCACTCTTCTTTTCCATTGCTTTTCCGTTTTGATTTTATCGTTCCAACAACCCTCTGACTTCCTTTTCCTTTCCTGCCGCCAGAACCCTTCGCGCAAGCTCGGCGGTCTGC
>JBNMGO010000402.1:0-1619 GCA_050872285.1 Anaerotignum sp. | reverse complement strand
GCATTCCGTCAGGCAGGGTATAAAATCGAGGTCATGGCGGCAATGGATAAGCACGCCATCGAAACAGGGCTGAAATATGCCAATAATGATGCCTGCTATCCTGCGCTGATTTCCATCGGTCAGTTGTTAAACGCACTGCTTTCCGGTAAATATGACCTGAACCGTACGGCGCTTCTCATCACCCAGACGGGCGGCGGCTGTCGTGCGACAAACTATATTGCCTTTATCCGTAAGGCACTGGCGAATATGGGCATGCCCAATATTCCCGTTATCTCCATCAACCCTGCTGGTCTGGAAAAGAACCCCGGCTTCAAATATGAGCCGTCTCTGATTCACCGCGCATTGCAGGCGATTGTATACGGCGATTTGTTCATGCGTGTGCTGTACCGCACCAGACCTTATGAAAAGGTAAAGGGTTCCGCAAATGCCCTGCATGAAAAATGGGTAGCTAAGCTGAAAAAAGACCTGCTCAAGGCAGACAGAAGAACCTACTCTGAAAATATCCGCAACATCATCAAGGAATTTGAGGAGCTGCCCCTTCTGGATATCAAGAAGCCCAGAGTTGGCGTAGTTGGGGAAATTCTGGTAAAATTCCACCCTACAGCCAATAATGACTTGGTCAACCTTCTGGAACGCGAAGGCGCAGAAGCAGTTGTGCCCGATCTGCTGACCTTTGCATTGTATTGCTGCCATAATCAGGTGCAGAAGGAAAAATATCTGGGCGGCAGCAGAAAGGCACGCATTGTCGGGAATCTGGTGGCGAAGGTCATCGAATGGTATCAGAAACCCATGATGGATGCACTGGAAAAGAGCAAACGCTTCGATAAGCCGGAAAACATCAGAAGCCTTGGCAAGGAGGCGGAAAAGATTGTTTCCCTCTGCAACCAGACGGGCGAAGGCTGGTTCCTGACAGCGGAAATGATTGAGCTGATTCACAGCGGTGTACCGAATATTGTCTGCACACAGCCCTTCGGTTGTCTGCCGAACCATGTTGTCGGCAAGGGCGTAATCAAGGAGCTGCGGAAGCAGTACCCTATGTCCAACGTGGTTGCGATTGACTATGACCCCGGCGCAAGTGAGGTCAACCAGCTGAACCGTATCAAGCTGATGCTGGCAAGCGCAAATAAAAATCTGGAAAAGGCAAATGAGCATAATAAAAAAGAATTGAAAAAGCCCCATTCCGCGGAACAGGTTGCTTTCAAGATTGAAGATTAAAGCGCTGAGCGCTAAGTTGAAAACAGGTTTTCAACTTGTTTGGACAGAAGAATAAACTGATGCGTTCCATCGGTAAACCTTGAAACGCACAGTTTTCCTCGAGTGGGCAAAGCCCCCTCTGCGGATTCCGGTCGGGAAACGCTTTGTTTCCCAAACCCTTCCGCGCAAATCAAAAAGGACATCGGATTTTCCGATGTCCTTTTTGTTTGCCAATTTAGATTAAATCTTTCAGCTTTGCCTGCACTGCCGCAATCTGTTCATCCGTAGGCTCGGTGGGTGTCCATGTCACATTGATGCCGTCGCCTTCGCGTCTGGGAATCAGGTGGATATGGAAATGGAATACCGTCTGCCCGGCAATGGTGCCGTTATTCTGCAGAATATTCATATCCGTAAAGCCAAGCACT
>JBNMGO010000159.1:0-4074 GCA_050872285.1 Anaerotignum sp. | reverse complement strand
GCAATCTGGATTACGGCAAAATGGGCGACGCCATGGAACATCTGGTGGATTTGATGAATAAAACCGACCGTGTGCGTCTTGTGGCAAAGGATACGGACATTTCCTTCTCCATCAAGGATATCCCTGCCATCAAGTGCGCCGGCGGCTGCAATATCCCCGACGGCGAGGTTTATACCGCCCCCGTGCGCGATTCCATCAATGGTGTCATTACCTATAATACCCCTTCCGAATACAACGGCTTTACCTTTGAAAATGTAAAGCTGACCTTCAAAGACGGGAAAATTGTGGACTGCGATGGGAATGACAAGGAACGTCTGGAAAAGGTATTCAATACGGATGAAGGTGCAAGATATGTGGGCGAATTTGCCATCGGCGTAAACCCCTATATCACAAAGCCGATGAACAACATCCTTTTCGATGAAAAAATTGCAGGCTCCATCCATTTTACCCCCGGCAACTGCTATGACGATGCCCCCAACGGCAATAAATCCGCCATCCATTGGGATTTGGTACTGATTATGACCCCCGAATACGGCGGCGGCGAAATCTGGTTCGATGATGTGCTGATTCGCAAGGACGGCAGATTCATCCTGCCCGAGCTGGAATGCCTGAACCCCGAAAATCTGAAATAAAACAAACGCCTGCGGATACAGAACACAATTTGGAGAGAAGTTACAAAAAATCCCACTGAAACAGTCAGAAATCATGCAAAACCTGCACGAAAGATTTTTTTCCTCTCTTTCCGCTGTATCCATTGACAGAAAAGTGCATTATATAGTAGAATAGCTTTTATTAAGAGCAATGAAAAGGAGAGTAAGCGACAACGCTATGCTACAGAGAGCCTCGGTAAGCTGAAAAGAGGCGCAGGAGCAATCGCCGAAGATGGCCTTGGAGCTTCGCACCGAATATCCCATGGGTACTAGGCTGCGACGGGTTCGCCCGTTATTGCGAGTAAGTCCTCGGACTTGATGAGGTTTTTTCCGCGAGGGGAAAACGAAGTAAGGTGGTAACACGGCAAAACGCCCGTCCTTTCAAAAGAAGGACGGGTTTTTTAATTGAGAAAAAGCCTTACAACGGTTTGGTTTTTACTTATTATAAAGAAAACAATAAAAAAGGAGAGATACTTGTGGCTAAAGAAAAATTTTATATCACCACTCCCATTTATTACCCCAGTGATAAGCTGCACATCGGTCATTCCTACTGTACAGTAGCAACGGACACCATGGCACGCTATAAAAGACTGCGTGGGTATGACGTTATGTTCCTGACAGGGACGGACGAGCATGGGCAGAAAATCGAAAGAATCGCAACGGCACAGGGCATGACACCCAAGCAGTACACCGATAAGGTGGTTGCAGGCATTAAGGAACTGTGGAAGCTGATGGAAATTTCCTATGACAGATTCATCCGTACTACAGATGATTATCATGTAAAGGCTGTACAGAAAATCTTCAAACAGCTGTATGATCAGGGCGATATCTACAAATCCGCTTATGAAGGCTGGTACTGTACCCCCTGCGAATCCTTCTTCACAGAAACACAGCTGAAGGACGGCAAATGCCCCGACTGCGGTCGTGACGTAGAACTCTTGAAGGAAGAAAGCTACTTCTTCCGTCTTTCCAAATACGGCGACAGAATCATCAAATATTATGAAGAAAATCCCGAATTCCTGCAGCCCAACACGCGTCAGAACGAAATGATTGCAAACTTCCTGAAGCCCGGTCTGGAGGATCTGGCAGTTTCCCGTACCTCCTTTAAATGGGGCGTACCTGTAGACTTCGACCCCAAGCATATCGTATATGTTTGGATTGATGCCCTTTCCAACTATATCACCGCTATGGGCTACGGCAGCGACAACGATGCGGACTACAAAAAATACTGGCCCGCAGATGTACACGTTGTCGGCAAGGAAATCGTGCGTTTCCATGCCATCATCTGGCCTGCTATGCTGATGGCACTGAATATTCCTCTGCCTAAGAAGGTATTCGGTCACGGCTGGCTGGTTATCAACGGCGGCAAAATGTCCAAATCCGTCGGCAACGTGGTTGACCCCGTTGTTCTGGTGGAAAAATACGGCGTGGATGCCATCCGTTACTTCCTGCTGAGAGAAATCGCATTCGGGCAGGACGGCAACTTCACAAACGAAGCACTGATTCAGCGTATCAATTCCGACCTGGCAAACGATCTGGGCAACCTGGTTTCCAGAACCGTTGGTATGATTGATAAATATTTCGGTGGCAAGCTGCCTGCGGACAGAGCAGAAACCGCATTTGATGCAGACCTCAAGGCAATGGCTGCGGCAACCGTTCCCAAGGTTGAGGATAAGATGGATAATATGCTCTTCTCCGATGCCCTGATTGAAATCTGGAACCTGATTCGCCGTACCAATAAATATATCGACGAAACACAGCCCTGGGTACTGTGCAAGGACGAAACAAAGAAGGCAGAGCTGGCAAATGCTCTCTACAACATTGCAGAAAGCATCCGTATCATCTCTATCCTGATTGAGCCCTTCATGCCCCTGACCCCTGCAAAAATCTGGGCACAGCTGAATATCACAGAAGGCGCGCTGACCGCATGGGACAGCACAAAGACATGGGGTCTCCTGCCCGCGGAACTGGCTGTTACAAAGGGCGAAACCCTGTTCCCTCGTATTGATATGAAGAAGGAACTGGAATCCCTGGAGGCTGCCATCAAGGCGGCACAGGCTACCTCCCTTGCAAATCAGGCAAAGAAGGAAGAACCCAAGGAAGCAGAAGAGGAATATCCTGCGGAAATTACGATTGACGATTTCTGCAAGGTGCAGCTGAAGGTCGGCGAGGTCATCGAAAGCAAGGAAGTACCCAAATCCAAAAAACTGCTGCGCAACGTGGTAAAATTCGGTGACGAGGAAAGAGTCATCTTCTCCGGCATCAAGGATACCTATGCGCCCGGCGAACTGGTTGGCAAGCGCGTTGTGGTTGCGTATAACCTGAAACCCAGAAAAATGATGGGCGAAATGAGCTACGGCATGATTCTGTGCGCGGAAGACAAGGACGGCAAGCTGTCTATCCTGACCACAGATGATAAAGACTTTGAAAGCGGCAGCAGCATCAGCTAATTATGAAGTATTTTGATTCTCATGCGCATTATGACGATCAGAGATTCAAGGAAGACAGAGAGGAGCTCCTGCGGGAGCTTCTTCCTGCTTCTGGGGTAAGCAATGTCATCAATGTCGGCTGTGATGTGAAAAGCTCCGAAATGAGCATCCGTCTGGCGGAAAAATATGACTATATCTACGCTGCCGTCGGCGTACACCCCCATGAACTCTATGATATGTCCTCGCAGACGATTGCGAAGCTGAAAAAGCTGAGTGAGCATAAAAAAGTCGTTGCCATCGGGGAAATCGGTCTGGATTATTATTACGATACCCACCCGAAGGAATTACAGCGGTTCTGGTTCCGTCAGCAGCTGAGATTGGCGGAGGAAACCAATCTGCCCGTTATCATCCATTCCAGAGATGCGTCACAGGAAACCTTCGATATTATCCAGGCATCCGGCGTCCGCCGCGGCTCTATCCACTGCTATTCCGGCTCCGCCCAGATGGCACTGGATTATGTGAAGATGGGCTTTTCCATCGGCGTTGGCGGCGTGGTGACGTTCTCCAATGCGAAAAAACTGGTGGAAACCGTTGCGGCAATCCCTATGGAAAGCATCCTGATTGAAACGGATTGTCCGTACCTCGCGCCCAATCCAAACCGCGGCAAAAGAAATGACTCCACAAATTTAAAATATATCGTGGAAAAAATCGCAGAAATTAAAAATTTAATGCCGGAGGAGGTTGCAAAAATTTCGGAAAATAACGCAAAATCTTTATTTTTCAAATAATTTTTCAAAAAAAATTTCCGAGAAGGCATGAAAAACCACAAGCCCTCAGAAGCCCTGTAAAATCAAGGTTTTTGAGGACTTTATTTTTTAAATTGATTGCAAATTCGGGCCATTTCTTTTAATAAAAATTGCAATATTTTTTAAAAAAGGTTGCGTAATTGTTACAAATGTGTTAATATATGCAACGTAGAAAGAATAAGATGTATC
>JBNMGO010000323.1:0-2235 GCA_050872285.1 Anaerotignum sp. | reverse complement strand
TATTTCCCCAGAGGGCCTTCCGCCTCCTTCGGGCCTACGGTGGATGCCGCAGAAAGAATCGTAACCCCCTCTGCAAGGCGCACCGTCTGCCTGCCTATCTTCTTGCTCATCCTCACACCACCTTCACAAGATAATAAATCACCCCAACCGCCATAGAGGTCAGCGTGCCATAAACAATGACAGGGCCTGCGACAATGAACATCTTCGCCGCCATGCCGAACACCATCCCCTCTTTTTTAAACTCAATCGCAGGGGAAACCACGGAATTGGCAAAGCCCGTAATCGGCACAATCGTGCCTGCGCCGCAGAATTTCCCCAGCTTTTCATATAATCCGCAGGCGGTCAGCACCGCGGAAAGCCCAATCAGCGTGATGGAAACCCAGAGTGCCGCATCCGCTTCGGAAATCCCCTTTTTCGTGTAAAGCATCAGCAACGCCTGCCCCAGTACGCAAATCAGTCCGCCTGAAACAAACGCTTTCACGCAGTTGCCCAGAATCGGGCTGTTGGTCGAGGCTTTTTTTACCATTGCATCATAGTTCTGCTGTGCCTGTTTGGATGTATCCAAGCAAATCACCCCTTTTTTCGATTATAAAACATAAAATCCGTCCACCAGAAAATACGCCAGAGAGCCGAACACCTTCCCCAGTGCGAATGCCAGAATGAGCCACGGCAAGCCCTTTGTGAGCCTTGTGCGCCGCAGCAAAATTGGAATCACGTTCAGCACCTCTGTCAAAGCCATTGCAAGCACCCCCACGAAAATCCCCGTGCAGAGCGCATAGCCGCCCAATAAAAGCGGCACGGACGGCAGACGATAGTCGATAAACATTGCCGTTGTCCCCCAAATCCCCCCAAGCACGATGGCATCCTCATAGACGCGGATGAACCGCTGCGTTTGTGTCCGCTTTGCCATGCGCGGCACAATGCCGATGGCGGCAATAAAGGCAAATGTGCCTGCCGCCACCACACAGCCTGAGGTCAGCCCGAAGAAAATCAGATAAATTGCTTTCAGCATCACGCGCCCCCCTTGCGGCGGTTCAGATGGTCAATCACGCTGGCGTTGGTTTCCTTTTCGTAGGTCGTCATTTCGATTTCAATAGGGGTCGGATCCTGCGTAAGCGTGATTTTGGAAAAATGGTTGAAGAAAACAATAATGCCTATCCCCAGACCGATGCTGTAGGGAATGGAAAGCAGCTTCGGCACCTCTTTGTTTTCCTCAAAAAAGAGATAATACATATTTTCAAAAATCAGCGGCAGCTGTGTATCCGAATGAAAGCACATAATCGTTGTGGATGCCCCCACGAACAGCACGAGGGAAACAAATGCCACCTTCGCCCAGAGCCAGAGAGGATTGTGCCCCTCCGCCTGCGGCAGATATTCAATCAGGATATCTGTCTCCCCGACGTTATTCACCGCTGCGTTGGGGTATTTCTGATGAAGCGCCTGAATTAAATCCACCACGGAAAGGAGATACGTCTTTTTCCGCTCCTCGGGAATCCGAAAGACCGCAAGTTTTTCCGCCTCGCCTGCCGTCTGTCCGCTCAGAAAGACCTCCGCAACGTCACGCAGCAGCACCTCTTTTTTCCCCACAATCTGCACCTTTTCCGCAGGCTTAATATAAATATCCATTTCACCCCGCCTTTCCCATCGGTTTTGGTTAGTATGGCAGGGTTTCGGGAAAGTATA
This sequence comes from Anaerotignum sp., assembly GCA_050872285.1. Lineage (GTDB taxonomy): Bacteria > Bacillota > Clostridia > Lachnospirales > Anaerotignaceae > Anaerotignum_A. The sequence goes on along the minus strand of JBNMGO010000323.1, from coordinate 552 downwards.
CAGGCTTTCGGGCAATTAAAAAAAACCAAGCATACGCATATATTTGGTATACTTGGTTCTTTTTCTGAAATTATAAACGGAACGCCTTGATTTTATCATCCTCCGCGAAAATATCCGCTAAATCCGTGCAGGTAATGGCATGCTCGCGGCTGACATCCAGTGTCACCTTCACCGTACCGTCGGGGTTCTTTTCCATGCGGATATGGTGAATATAAATATTGCGGTTTTTCAGCTGTGCCTTCAATGCCTCTAAGCCGTTCGGCATATTTTCATAAGTAATGCTGAAGGTATCGCGGACAGGGCCGTCCAGCTTCCGTAGCTTCCCATGCGCGAACACCTGAATCACCATAATCAGTGCCGTGGAGAAAATCCCGACTGCATACATCCCTGCGCCAATGGCAAGCCCAATCCCTGCCATCGACCAGGTACCTGCCGCCGTTGTCAGCCCCTTGATGGAAACATCGCGCACGAAAATTACCCCTGCGCCAAGGAAGGAAATCCCCGTAATGACATTCGCCGCCACACGCGAGCCATCCACGCGCATCCCGGGTG
>JBNMGO010000234.1:0-3157 GCA_050872285.1 Anaerotignum sp. | reverse complement strand
TTTCAAATGCCGCTCTCAGCTCCTCCGCCTGCGCGATGCCCTTTTCATTGATATCCGCATCATACCAGCCGTAGAACATATTTCTGGCATTCATATCCGTTTCACCGTGACGTACAAAATAAATCTTCATGCTCCTACCTCCTGTTTCCTTCACATTGTACGATAAAATACCGCCGCAATGCAACAGAAAAAGCGGATACCTTGTCTGTACAAAGCACCCGCTTCTTCCATTCATTTCCTTATTTTACAGCAAAGGACATACAGTCCGTACACTGGTCTTTGGTCGGATTCATTTCATGTGTGCCCACCTGAATGGATTCCAGTGTACAGTAATTCTTTGTGTTGTGGTGATGTCTGCACTGCTCAACAGTACATTTGATACACTCATTACAGCGTTCCATAAAAATCCCTCCTCAAATTTGGTACAAACCTAGTATGCACTGTTTTTTTGAAATCATAACAGAAGCCTTTTCTTTTTTTAAAATTTCATTTCTAGCTTTTTAAAAAAATGTGAATTTTGTTGCAAAAGCTTTAAACTTTTTCAAATCTATTGCATTCTTTTTTCCCTCACACTATACTGATGAAAAGAAGAAAAATCATAGTTCTGATAAAGGAGGAAACAAAATGAATCGAAAACACCCCCTGCTCCTCGCCCTCAGTGCTGCTATGGTTATAGGTACATCCGCACCGGCTTTTGCTGCTGAAGCAACAGATGCCGCCACCAGAGAGGATGTCATCAGCCTGCTGTGGCAGCAGGAAGGCGCACCCGTCATCAATTATGCTCTGCCTTTTACGGACGTTGCCGATACTGCGGCAGATGCCGTTCGTTGGGCGGCGGAAGCCAAAATCGTCAGCGGCTACGGTAACGGAAAATTTGAGCCGAATCAGAAAATCACAAGAGAACAGCTTGCAGCCATTTTCTATCGCTATGCCGCTTATAAGGGCTATGATGTTTCCGTTGGAGAAAACACGAATATTCTCAGCTTTGCAGATGCTTCGGATATCACACCCTATGCCATTCCCGCAATTCAGTGGGCGTATGGCAGCGGTGTGTTCCTTGGTACGGAGGAATATGTTCTCCCTTCTGCCGCAGTTGCCGAGGCAGAGGTAACTACGATGCTGAAAAAAGTAACCGTACCCCCATCTGCAACGGTTGTTGCGGAAATTCCGGAGGAATCCATCTCTTTGGTGTATAAGGGAAACGAAAATTTCGTATTAACCTCAAAGGATGTGCAGGAGCAATTTCAGTTAAATTGTCTGGTGGACGGCAGCTATGCACCGACACTTACACTTGCAGACTTAAATAACGATGGCAAGGATGAAATTTATGTGATTTTCACAGTTGGCGCAGGCAGCGGCTTCCATGTGGAAGGCATTGTCGCTTACGATAAAGAAACCTTAGAGGAATATTTCGTACCCGATCCCCGTGAAATCGCAGAACCGCTGATTACCGAAAAGGACGGAACCTATCAGCTTTCCACGAAGGAAGGCGTACATACCTTTACCGATTTAGGCAGCTATGGCAAGCTGGTTTTCAGTGATATGGTAACCTATCGCATTGTGGAAAACACGCTGACCGCAACCCTTTTGCTGCAAACCGCACCGGATACCGCCTGCGGCGAGCTGCAGCTGACCTATCAGCCTGTGGAGGGCGGCTCTATCCTGAAGGAAGCATCCTATCTTCCGAGCAAATAAATGAACCAAAAAGGAGTGTGTGCATGGCAGAAAAGAAAGCCACAACCAAAGCAACAGCAAAAAAAGCAACGGCGAAAAAACCGACAACCAAAAAGCTTTCCGTCACCTTGGATGCGGAAACCTACGCTTTACTGGAGGAATATATTGCCGAATTTGGCTTTACGAAGGATGGCTTTGTGAAAAAAGCCATTCTCGAAAAAATCAGCCGTGATAAAATCAGCAATATGATTGATGATATGATTCAGCTATAATTTTTCGGACATAAAAACCCCTGCACCTTCTTTTCAAGGTACAGGGGCTTTTGTTTGGTTTCAGAATTTTCTTATCGAATTTTTTTTGAATCTTTTTTTGATTATTTCTTTGTCTGCATGATTTCGATTACCTTCATATCGAGGGTATCCAGTGCTTCATGGCTCAGCTTAGCCAGGTTCTTTGCGGTATCCTCTGCTGTGGAGCTGTTGATACCATCGGAAACGCCGATGACACTGCCGTCCATTGCATACATTGCCGCATAAACCGCTTCACTCGCGCAGGCTGCAACCTTCACCGCACAGCCGCCCTTTGCGCCATCGCAGAAGATGCCGGCAACAGAGCCCATCATGTTCTGTACTGCGCCGCTTACCTGTGCAACTGTGCCGCCCATCATGTAAGCCATGCCTGCCGCAGAGCCTGTCCCTGCCAGCATTGCGCCGCAAACGGGGCTCAGACGACCAACGTATTTCTTCATATACATAATCATCAGCATACCCATGAATTCCGCTCTCAGCAGCTTTTCTTCGGGGATGCCCATTCTGTCTGCAAATACCGCCATAGGCAGTGTGGTGGAAATGCCCTGGTTGCCGCTGCCGCAGAAGGTCATAACAGAGCCGTTGCCGCCGCTCATACGGAAGTCTGCCGCCGCCGCAGGAATACTTCTGACTGCTGTTACAACGTCAGATTTCAGCAGACCCTTTTTCAGCAGATCCTGTACCGTAGGGCCAACGCCGAAGGCATATTTTTTCTCCATGCCCTTTTTCGCAATTTCCATATTGATGTTGATTGCTTCCTTGATAAACTGCAAATCCTCGATATTTACTTCGTTTGCCCAGTGATAGAATTCAGAGAAGGTGTGTTTTGTCACATCGAAGGTGCCTTCCTTTTCTTCGCCTTCGCCTGCGCCTTCCTTCACTCTCTTGTCCAGCAGCACTTCGCCGTTCTTTTCACAGAACACCAGATTGTCATGCTCGTCCTCTGTGATGGTATGTACGGTGTTTTTGCCGTCCGTTGCAGTACATTCAATGTAGAACTGGCTGCTCTTCAGCACCTTCACATGCACAAAGCCGTCAGCAACCAGCTTCTGTGCCTTTTCCACATGCTCGGGCTTGATGCCTGCGCAGATTTCCATGGTGTTGCCGGGCTTGCTCAGCAGCATCCCCAGCACGCAAGCCAGTTCGATGCCGTAAGTCCCTGCGTTGGGAATCTG
>JBNMGO010000178.1:0-3782 GCA_050872285.1 Anaerotignum sp. | reverse complement strand
AGGCTCCTGCAACGAATGCCGTTTCCCTGCGTACCATCAACAGAAACTTTGAAGGCAGAAGTGGGACAAAATCCGCACAGGTTTATATTGTCAGCCCCGAAACAGCCGTTGCATCCGCTCTGGCAGGCGTTGTGACAGACCCTCATACCCTGGGCGAAGCTCCTCTGGTTTCCATGCCTGAGCATTTCATGGTAAATGATAACCTGATTATCCCCCCTGCACCCGAAGGCGAATGTGTGAAGGTTGTCAGAGGGCCGAATATTCAGCCCTTCCCCAAGAACACAAAGGTACCCAAGGAAATCAAGGGCGGCGCACTGATTAAGGTAGAGGACAACATCACAACAGACCACATCATGCCCTCCAATGCGAAGCTTCTGCCCTTCCGCTCCAATGTACCCTATCTGGCAGATTATTGTCTGACCCCCTGTGACCCTGAGTTCCCTGCAAGAGCAAAGGCGGCAGGCGGCGGCTTTATTATCGCAGGGCAGAACTATGGACAGGGCTCCAGCCGCGAGCATGCAGCACTGGCTCCCCTGCAGCTTGGCGTAAAGGGTGTTATCGCAAAATCCTTCGCGCGTATCCATATGGCAAACCTGATTAACAACGGCATCCTGCCTCTGGTATTCGTAAACGAATGGGACTATGACAATATTCAGCTTGGCGATGAATTTGTCATCAAATATGCCGCAGACCAGATTAAAGGCGCAGTAGAAGGACAGAACGTGATGGTAACACTGGTGCGCACCGGTGAAGAAATCCCCACAAGACTGAACATTTCCGAAAGACAATGCGACATTCTGCTCGCAGGTGGTCTGCTGAACTATACAAAGGAGGCTAAATAATATGGCACATAAAGTAACTCTTATTCCCGGGGACGGCAGCGGCCCCGAGGTTGTTGCGGCAGCGAAGCGCGTTGTGGAAGCAACCGGCGTTGCCATTGAATGGGACGAAATGGAAGCAGGCGCAGCTATGATTGAAAAATATGGCACCCCCCTGCCCGACCATGTCATTGATTCTATCCGCAAAAACGGTGTTGCGCTGAAAGGGCCTATCACAACGCCTGTCGGCAAGGGCTTCCGCAGCGTAAACGTGGCACTGCGCAAAACCTTTGACCTTTACGCAAACGTGCGCCCTGCCAAGACCTACCCCGGCGTTATCACAAGATACGATAATATCGACCTGGTTATCGTGCGCGAAAACACAGAAGACCTCTACGCAGGGATTGAACACATGGTTGGCGAGGATGCAGCAGAAAGCATCAAGCTGATTACCAGAAAGGGCTGCGAGCGCATCTGCCGCTATGCCTTTGAATATGCCGTAAGAGAAGGCAGAAAAAAGGTGACAGCCGTACATAAGGCAAACATCATGAAATGCACAGACGGGCTGTTCCTGGATGTTGCAAGAGAGATTGCAAAGGAATATCCGCAGATTGAATTTACGGACAGCATTGTAGACGCAATGTGTATGCGTCTGGTAATGCATCCCGAAGAATATGATGTACTGTTTTGCCCCAACCTTTATGGCGATATCGTTTCCGACCTGTGCGCAGGTTTGGTTGGCGGCTTAGGGCTGACCCCCAGTGCAAATATCGGCAAGGACGGCGCAATCTTCGAGCCTATCCATGGCTCCGCCCCCGATATTGCAGGACAGCATAAAATCAACCCCACAGCCTGCATCCTTTCCGCATCCCTGATGCTGGCACATCTGGGCGAAGCAAAGGCAGCTGCGGCAATCGAAAAAGCCGTAACAGATGTGATTTCCGAAGGGAAAACACTGACACAGGATATGGGCGGCACCGCAAGCACAGAAGAATTTGCAGACGCAGTGATCGCGAAACTGTAAGTCGAAATCAGATAAAAAAAATTGACATCCCATCTTATATAGTGGGATGTCTTTTTTAACCAAAACTTTTTGAAGCAAAAATTGTTCAAGCAAAAAAGGAGTGGCATAAGGTGCATCCAAATAAGAAAACACGAAAAGAGCGAAATCCTTAAATACAAGGGTTTCGCTCTTTTTATATATTAGTGGACTGTTTTCTTATTTGGAATGTCACTCGTAATTCCGCTTAAGAAACCAAGAAAAAAGGAACCAAGGTTTTCTTAAACGGAGCTTACTTAAGACAGGATGTCTTTTTTCTTTTGTTCATTTGAAGTCCGCAAGGGGGATGCCGATTTCCCGTAAAATCCCCTTCAGGCGTTCCATTTTTTCTTTTGTGGGTGTTCCAAATGCGGCATCGGGCAAATCCATCCCCAGTGCCTCATATTTCCCAAAGCCAAATTTATGATACGGCAGAAGCTCCATTTCGGCGCGCGGCAGATATTTTTTGACAAATTCGCCGCTTTTTCGGATATTTTCCTCATCCGCATTCACGCCCTCAATCGTCGGAATCCGAATGACCACCCTTGCCGGAAGCTCCGCCAGATGCTTGATATTTTCCAGAATCCGTTCATTGGGCACGCCCGTAAATGCTTCATGCCGGGCGGAATCCATGTGCTTTAAGTCCATGAAAATCAAGTCCATCCGTTCCAGAGAGCTGCGTACCCGTTCAAAGTCAAAATAGCCGCAGGATTCGATATCCAGACTGAACCCCATATCATACAGACGGGAGGAAAGATAGTCCAGAAGCTCCGGCTGTGCCGTTGCTTCGCCGCCGGAAAAGGTGATGCCGCCGCCGGAATTGCGGTAAAACAGCTGATGCTTCGCCACCTCCGCAATGATGAAATCCGTATCCGTCACAGAAACGAGTCTTTTTCTTGCCCCCTTGGGACAAGCCGCCACGCACCTGCCGCAGCTGATACATTTTTCCCGTTCCGCGTTGAGGTCAATGCCGATTCCCTTGGGACAGACCGCCGCACACGCGCCGCAGCCGATGCACTGCCTTGCATAAAAGCCGACCACGGGCTGCTGTTTCAGCCCTTCGGGATTCGCGCACCATTTGCAGTGCAGCGGACAGCCTGCCAGAAAAATCGTGGTACGAATCCCGTCCCCGTCATTGACGGAAAACGGCTGCATCTGCATCAGATAACCCTTCATAGTCCTTCCCTTTCTTTCTTTTTATCAACAGCCGCAGACACAATTTGCATCTGCGGCAATTTTTATGCTGTCTTAAAATTCCTCGTGTGCGTTTCTTGCCATGATGGAATCCTGCATGGATTTCGACAGATTGACGAACTGCGTGCTGTAGCCTGCCACACGAACCAGCAGGTCTCTGTAATTTTCGGGGTGCGCCTGTGCATCCTTCAGCACCTCATTGGAAATGGTGTTGAACTGTACATGGAATGCACCCAGAGCGAAATAGGACTGGAGCATTGCGCCGAGGTTTGCGCGCCCTCTCTTTGTTGCAACCAAATCGTGATTCAGGCGCAGGTTCAGCAGTGTGCCGCCGCTGTGAATATCGTGATTCAGCTTTGCGGAGGAACGCAGAGCCGCCAGGCAGGTAGAGGTATCTGTGCCGGTGTAAGGGGAAACGCCCTCGTTGATGGGGTCTTTTGCCTTTCTGCCGTCAGGTGTTGCGCCAAGCACCTTACCGGTCGGCAGGTAGTTGGAAATGCCCATGAACGCCGTTACGAAATGGTGACCGTAGATATCCTTATACGCGGTTACGTCATGGTAGAAATAATCTGCCAGTTTTTTCGCAATGCTGTCTACATAATCATCGTCATTGCCGTATTTCGGCACTGCCTGCACCTTGGCGCGCAGGGCTTCATAGCCTTCCCAGTTGCTGTTCAGTGCATCAATCAATTCGGAAAGCGTTACGCTCTTTTCTTCAAACACCAGTTTCT
>JBNMGO010000038.1:0-8515 GCA_050872285.1 Anaerotignum sp. | reverse complement strand
TGGTAAAGCCCTGCATTCTTTCGGATTTTCGCACACGCTCCGCCGCTCTTTTTTCCTGCAGCTTTTTAAAAAAGGACATCTTCTTCCTCCTGATTCGCTTTTACTGATAGCTCCTTGCGGTATTGATTCCGATGGTTGCCGTTTTTTCGTCCCATGTCACACCCATATCCAAAAGCCTTGCCAAATCACGCAGCTTATAATAGGTATAACCGTTGATGGTATACGCACTGACATATTTTCTGTCCCCATCGCAGTATAGCTTTGCCGTAGAGGTTGTGCCGTAGGTATCCCCATATCTGCCTGTCGCGCCGCTTGCAGAAGAGGAATACGGCACGCCGCGGAACAGCTCAATCGCCTGTTTGCTTTCATCCCAGTAGGTCTGGAACTGCTTCGTTGTCCCATTCACCGCACCCGCAACATCGCGCAACTTGAAATAGGTGTAATCATCAATCGTATAAATCTGGAAATCAACCGCCTTGCCGTTCACCGTTACCTTTGCTCTGCCTGCATAAGCGTATTTCTTCTCAATCGTAACGGGTGTTTCGGGTTCGGTGGGTGTTTCAGGTTCTGTCGGGGTTACGGGTGCTGTCTGGTAATAGGTCTTCACCGCATCCGCACAGCCCTGTCTGTTGTTCAGCAGGTCACGCAGGCTGAAGAACATGCTGCCGTCCACATTGTATTTTTCGTTGACCTGCATTTCCTGTGCAATCTCCTGTGCAACGGAATCCTTGTAAATCCCCTGTCCGATATAGAGCTTTACGCCTGTTCCTTCGACCACGTCACTCCACCATTTCACCAGTGTTTCATAATCGGCATAGGCGTTGCCCTGCTCCCAGTAAATCTGCGGTGCAATGTAATCGACCCAGCCTTTTTCCACCCATTTTTTCGCATCCCCGTAAACGGTATAATAGCCTTCGGAGCCGCGTGTTGCGGAGCCTGCTTCATCCGATGTGCTGTTCTTCCAGATGCCCATCGGGCTGATGCCGAACTCCACAGAGGATTTTGTATCCTTAATCGTCCGGTAAACCTTCTTGATGAGCGTATCCACATTGTCGCGGCGTTCCTGTGCTACCACGCCGTCTCTTGTTTCGCCTTCTGGCAGAGGATAATTGGAAGGATAGAAGTAATCATCAAAATGAACCGCATCCACATCGTAATTCTTCACAACCTCTTCCACCGTATCGCAGATATACTGCTGTACCTCTTCATTCGCAGGGTCATAATACATTGCCCCATTGTAGGTCAGAATCCAGTCGGGGTGTTTTCTTGCCATGTTGTCCGCAGAAAGCGTAGATAAATCTGTCCCCGATGTGGTAATACGGTAAGGGTTCATCCACGCATGGAATTCCATGCCGCGCTTATGCGTTTCCGCAATCATGAACGCCATCGGGTCATAGCCGGGGTTTGTCCCCTGCGTCCCCGTCAGAACGGCACTCCAGGGGTTCAAATCGGACTGATACAGCGCATCCCCCTTCGGGCGTACCTGTACAACCACCGTATTCAGCCCCAACGCCTGTGCCTGCTCCAGCTTCTGAATAAATTCATTTTTCTGTGCCTCCGCATTGTTCGTTGTGGAGGGGTAATCCGCGCTGTAGACCGTAGAAATCCAGACGGCACGCATATCCTTCGCATCCGCCGCATACGCTTCCTGCGCCCCAATGCTCACCACGCCAAGCACACCGCATAAAATGCCGGTGCATATTTTTTTCAAAAATCGATTCATTTTTTCACCTGATTCCTTTGTTTTTCCTTTTTTGTTGCTTTTGTTTTTATCATACCACAAAAAGCCGATGAAAAATATTACAAAAACTTTAATCTTTTCTTTTCATTTTCTTTTGCGAAAGAGATTGCATAAATCCTTTATTTGCATTAAGATAGAGAGAAACTATTGTTTCATAGAAAATACAAAAGATACGAGGTGACTTTCTAATGAGATACGGACTCATCGGCGAAAAATTAGGACACAGCTTTTCCAAAATCATTCATGAACAGCTGGCGGACTATACCTATGACCTGATTCCCCTGACAAGAGATGAATTGGATGTTTTCCTGAAGGAAAAGCAGTTTGCTGCTTTGAATGTAACCATTCCTTATAAGGAAACGGTTATCCCCTATCTGGATGAGGTGGACAGCCGCGCGCAGAGAATCGGCGCAGTCAATACGGTTGTGAACAGAAACGGTAAGCTTTGCGGCTATAATACGGATTTTTACGGCTTCCGTTATCTGCTCCGGAAAAACGGCATCGACGTTGCCGGCAAAAAAACATTGGTTCTGGGCAAGGGCGGCGCGTCCAAGGCTGTCATTGCTGTTCTGGAGGAACTGGGTGCATCCGAAATTATTACCGTATATTATAAGGAATACCCCGAAACCGTCACCTATGAAGAATGTTATAAAAATCACGCCGATGCAAAAATCATCGTGAATACCACCCCTGTCGGGATGTATCCCAAATCCGATGACTGCCCCATTGATTTAAGCCGTTTCCCTGCTCTTGAGGGGGTTGCGGATGTTGTGTATAACCCCCTGCGTACCCAGCTTGTTCTGGAGGCAGAAAAACGCGGGATTCGTGCCGCAGGCGGTCTGGAAATGCTTGTTGCACAGGCAAAATACGCCGTGGAAATCTTTCTGGATACCCATCTGGACGATGCACGCATTGCCGAAATCAATACGCCCCTCTTGAAGGAACGCTCCAATCTGGTTCTGATTGGCATGAGCGGCGGCGGCAAAAGCACGATTGGCAAAAAGGCGGCAGAAAAGCTGGGCAAAGGCTTTGTCGATACCGATGATTTGATTATCGAGCGCATCGGGATGCCCATTGCCGAATTCTTTGCAAAAGAAGGCGAGCCCGCCTTCCGCGAAATCGAAACAAAGGTCATCCATGAGGTTTCCGCGCAGAATAACCTCGTCATTGCCACAGGCGGCGGCATCATCAAAAATCCACTGAATGTCGAATACCTCAAGCGCAACGGCAGACTCATCTGGCTGAAACGCGACGCAGACCTGCTCCAGACCGGCAACGGCAGACCCCTTGCCCCCGATCAGGCGGCAGCACAGAAGCTCTATCAGGAACGCCTGCCTCTTTATACCGCGGCAGCAGAAGCCATTGCGGAAAATAACGGCACCCTCGAAGAAGGTCTCACTGCTGTTCTGCAGGGCTATGAATCCCTTTTGAAATAAGAAATTCCTACATAAAAAGCCCCTTTCCTTTCGGAAAGGGGCTTTCATTGGTTTAGAGGGGTGTAATAAAATGAGTTTTTTTGAGAGTTTTTTGAGAATTTTTGAGTTTTTTTGAGTTTTATCTTTTGTGTTCTGTTTCGTTTCCTTTTTCTTTGGTGTTTCTATCATTCAGCCTGTAATCAAGCCTGATGATGTCTTTCATCAATGTCATTTACGGGAGGTTCCAGCCCATCAATGACGATATTGTTCTTCTGTGCGTAGTCCCACAGAGCGGCACGCAGTGCCTCCTCTGCCAGACAGGAACAGTGAACCTTTACAGGGGGCAGACCATCCAGCGCTTCCATAACTGCCTTATTCGTTACTTCCAGTGCTTCCTGAATGCTTTTGCCCTTTACCAGCTCTGTTGCCATGGAGCTTGTCGCAACCGCGGCACCACAGCCAAATGTTTTGAATTTCGCATCAACGATTTTGCCGTCTTCAATCTGCAGATATACCTTCATGATATCGCCGCATTTCATATTGCCGACCTGACCAACGCCGCTGGCGTTTTCAATTTCGCCGACATTTCTTGGATTCATAAAATGATCCATTACCTTTTCGCTGTATTCCATTTCAAAGTTCCTCCTTGGTGTTCCAATCTATAATGAATGTCTAAAGTAAATATCTGTTTTTTCTATCAAGCCTTTTTGCCGGGGTAAACGGGAGACATATCTCTCAGTCTCTGTACCAGACCGGGCAGTTTTTCCAGAATAAAGTCAACCTGTTCTTCTGTGTTTTCTCTGTCCATCGTCAGTCTCAGAGAGCCGTGTGCAACCTCATGAGGCAGACCGATTGCCATCAGTACATGGGAAGGATCCAAAGAACCGGATGTGCATGCAGAACCGCTGGAAGCTGCAATACCCAGTGCATCCAACAGCAGCAGCAGGGATTCGCCTTCGATATAGGAGAAGGAAATGTTGCAGTTACCGGGCAGACGGTCTGTGGGGTGTCCGTTCAGACGGCTGTCGGGGATGTTTTCCAGAATCCCGTGAATCAGCTTATCTCTCAGTGCAACCAGTCTCTTTGTTGTTTCTTCCATTTCAGCCACTGCCAGTTCCGCAGCCTTACCCAGACCAACGATACCCGCGATGTTTTCTGTACCTGCACGCAGCTTCTTTTCCTGTGCGCCGCCGAAAATCAGGGGAGAAATCTTTGTACCCTTGCGGATATAGATTGCGCCGATGCCCTTGGGTGCGCCCAGCTTATGGCCACTCATGGACAGCAGATCAACATGCAGCTTTTCTACATCAATGGGTACATGACCGACAGCCTGTACCGCATCTGTGTGGAACAGAACGCCGTGCTTTTTCGCGATTTCGCCAATCTGTTCAATGGGCTGAATCGTACCGATTTCGTTGTTTGCAAACATAACGGAAATCAGAACCGTTTCGGGGCGGATGGCATTTTCCAGTTCCTCCAGAGAAATCTTACCGAATTCGTCTACGTTCAGGTAAGTCACATCCACGCCCTTTGTTTCCAGAAATTCTGCGGTATGCAGAATGGCATGATGTTCAATCTTTGTTGTAATAATATGCTTTTTCTCTTTTGTGCTTGCGTTTACCACGCCGCGCAGTGCCATGTTGTCGCTTTCAGAACCGCCTGCTGTAAAATAAATTTCATCGGGTGTTGCGCCAATGGCAGCCGCTACCTTTGCTCTTGCTGCTTCCAGTGCCTTTTTGCTTTCCTTCGCAATGCTGTAAATGCTGGACGCATTGCCGTAATATTCTCTAAAGTAAGGAAGAATCTCCTGCAATACTTCCTCCCTTACGGGTGTTGTTGCTGCGTTGTCAAAATAATATTTTGTCGGCATAAGAATACTCCTCTCAATCTCTTTTTATATATCATAGTATTTTTATATGTTTTATGTGATTTGAATATAGCACTATTTCTGGTATATGTCAATAAAAAATTTCACTTTTTTCCAAAAAAATTAAAAATTTCTCGTATTTTCGGAAAAATCCATTCAACTTCACGCATCGCAAATTTTTGTTAAGATTTTCATTGCATCTGTGGTTTTGTCTTTCCCCCGCGAAAATTTATTCGTATAATAATAAATATTGTTATTTAGGGGATACTTTATACATTTCCGAAACTGACAAAAAAAACAAGCTTTTCCGGCTTTGTCTGCAAAAATCCAAGCAAAAGAAGAGGTGTATAACATGGAATTTAAAGACCGCTTGAAAGCGCTGAGAAAGGAAAAAAAGCTGACACAGGTCAAGTTAGGCGAAATGCTCAACTATGGCTATACGGCGATTGCAAACTATGAATCCGGTCGAAACCAGCCCTCTATTCCCGATTTAAAAAAAATCGCCTCCATCTTCAATGTCTCTATGGATTATCTTTTGGGGGTCAATGATATCCGCTATCCCTATGTGATTGATGATGAAACTGCCACCTTCAACGAATTTCGGCGGTACTATACCATGCTTGAGGATACCAGCAAGGAGGATTTACTGCTGTATATGGAATTTCTGGTTGAACGCCAGAACCGCATGAAGACAATTCCCGACCTGAAATATGAGGATTACGAATTAAAAAACACCATCCAGAAGGCGGCGCAGAAGCCTGTGCCCTATCGAAAAGAATGACACAAAAGGAGTACGGAACAGAATCGTTCCATACTCCTTTTTCTTTCGTCTCCCTATTCCCCTTCGCAGGAAACAATCACGCCGCAGCCAATCTTTCTGCCGCTGTTGCCTGCCGGCTGTGTTGTAAAATCATCCACGCCGAAATGAATCACAACCGTCCGTCCGATGACCTCCTCCAGCCGAAATCTGTCCGTCAGCACTGCCATCCATGCACTGCCGTCATTGGAAAACAGCGGCGGCAAATCCCCTGCATGGTAAGGATGGGGGCAGTTCTCGGGGTTATAATGCCCCTTCGTATCCGCAAAAGCATCTCCGCCGCAGTCCTCCCCCTCGTGAATATGGAACCCAAATACACCGCCACAGGCATTCTGCTTCGGCAGTCCCGTCACATCTGCCGTCACAAGCACCCCTGCATCCGTCTGAAACAGCCGCACCTCGCCCTGCAAATCGGGGTTCGCCGCAGAGCCGCGCACCTCCGCCATGGCAGAAGGCATCTCCTGCAAGTCCTTTAAGAGCTTCTCTTTCCATTCCGCAAACGTCATATCCATTCTTCCCTTTTTCATCATCTTATCGCGTTTCCCTGTCCCCTGTGCAAAAAAAATCGGAGAAAACCTTTCCGTTCTCTCCGAAATTCATTTTATCTTATTTATTTTTCTTCTTCCTCTGTACAGACATTCGGTCTGTCAGGGAATACAATCATCCCATACCCGTTCAGCGCGGAAAGCTTTTGCATCAGTGCCTCTGTGCCTGCGGTTTTCTGGTATTCCATTTCCTCTTTATACAGCGGAATCACGCAGTACATGTTAATCTGCGTATCATCCTCCGTGCGGAACATACTGATGTTCTCCTGCAATGCTCCGAGCATCGCGCCGCAAAGCTTCGTGCTTTCGTCATACGGCACGCAGTCCGCGGAATTGGGCAGGGTATGTCCCCAGCCAAGCCATGTCTTGAATTCGTGCGGAAATCTCGCCAGATATTTCATCAACCGCACCGGCCACCAGAGGTGGTCAGGCACATCCGCATCTGTTTCATACCCCGTCAGAATATCCCATTCTGCCGGTAAAAACAGCAGCAGCTCTGCATGCTCCAGATCCTTATATTTCGGCAGGAATTCCTGCGGCAGCTTCATCGGCATCGCGCTCATCCCTGCGGTATACAGCACATGAAAATCCTTCTTCGTAGGTGCTTTCATGACAAAAACATTCACACTCAGAAATTCGGAATCAATCTCCCGATACACCCTTGTCACACGATGAGGAAACAGCCCCTCCATGTGCTGACAGATTTCCCGTTCATAGGGTGTCACTGTCGCAGGGCGGCGTTCCGTTCTTTCTTCCAACTCACCATATTCATAAACAGAATTTTCGATTTTCTTTTCCTCTGCCATCTCTTACGCCTCCTTCCCGAACAATGCGCCTGCAAATTCAGCCGCATCAAATTTCTGTAAATCATGAATCCCTTCCCCAACGCCAATATAGCGTACAGGAATCTGCAATTCACTCTTAATCGCAACCACGATACCGCCCTTGGCTGTGCCGTCCAGCTTCGTCAGCACAATCCCTGTGATATCCGTCACTTCCTTGAACAGCTTTGCCTGCTGCAATGCGTTCTGCCCCGTTGTGGCATCCAGAACCAGATACACCTCTCTGTGTGCCGCAGGGTATTCTCTCTCGATGACACGGGCAATCTTTTTCAGCTCTTCCATCAGGTTTTTCTTGTTATGCAGACGCCCTGCCGTATCGCAGATTAAAAGGTCGGTATTCTGCTTTCTTGCCTCATGCACCGCATCATACACCACCGCCGCAGGGTCGGAATTTTCTTCATGCTTGATCACGGGAATCTCGGAGCGTTCCCCCCAGATTTCCAGCTGGTCAATCGCCGCCGCACGGAAGGTATCCGCTGCCGCCAGAAGTACAGTCTTGCCGTCCTCCTTGAAGTTATGCGCCAGTTTGCCAATGGTTGTTGTCTTGCCGACACCATTGACCCCAATTACCAGAAGAACAGAAGGAGAAGGCAGGTTTTCCTCCTCCTGCGCGCCCTCCTGCAAAATCGCCGTAATTTCATCAATCAGCATATCCTTGATGACCGCAGGGTCGGTTGCGTGCTCTCTCTTGACTCTCTTTCGCAGGTTTTCCACGATATCCATTGTCGTCTGCACGCCCATATCCGCCATGATGAGTGCTTCTTCCAGTTCCTCAAACAAATCCTCGTCAATCTTCGTAAACGCGCCCAGAACGCCGTCCACGCCGCCGAGAATGTTCTTTCTCGTCTTATCCAGACCTGCCTTCAGCTTCGCAAAAAAGCCCATTTTCGCAGGCTTTTCTTCCTCTGCATCTTCCTCCGCAGGCGTTTCCTGTGTTTCTTCCTGCACTTCCTCTTCCTGCGTTTCTTCTTTACTCAGTTCTTCCGCAACCTCGTCCGCCAGTTCCTCTACGAAAGCCATGCCGTCTGCGTCATTGTCCGCCGTGAAAACCTCGCCGTCCTCTGTCGCAACAATCACCTCGTCATCCGCAAGGGGCTTTTCCGCAAGAATCTCCCCTGCAATATCCGTCAGTTCGTCCAGAAGTGCTTCGGCTTCTTCCTCATTTTCTGCTGTCAGAATTTCCTCGCCGTCCGCATCCTCGAAGGTAATCTCGATTTCCTCTTCAGGTTCTTCTTTTGCATCCTCCTGATACAGAATATCCTCTCCGGCGCGGTCAATCTGGATTTCT
>JBNMGO010000293.1:0-2441 GCA_050872285.1 Anaerotignum sp. | reverse complement strand
TCCCAATCAGCAGGCGATAGGTCGGGCGGAGCGTTTCCACATCAAATTCACAGCAGGCATTTTCCACACCCTCTGTGGTCAGCGCAAACACCTTTAATTCGCTGTAATGCGTGGTAACTGCTGTGCGGATTTTTCTTTCCAGCAGGGCTTGGATGATGGCAACCGCCAATGCCGCACCTTCTGTCGGGTCTGTTCCCGCGCCAAGCTCATCAAACAGCACCAGAGAGTCATCCGTCACCGCATCCATAATTTTCACGATATTCGTCATGTGTGCCGAAAAGGTACTCAGGCTCTGCTCAATGCTCTGTTCATCCCCGATGCTCGCAAAGACGTTATCAAACACCGCAAGCTGAGAATTATCAAACGCAGGAATATGCAGTCCCGCCTGTCCCATCAGCGTAAACAGTCCCAAGGTTTTCAGGGCAACCGTTTTCCCGCCCGTATTCGGGCCTGTAATCATCAGCGTAGTAAAATCCTTTCCCAGATAAATATCCGTCGGCACAACCTTTTTCGGGTCAAGCAGAGGATGTCTGCCCTTGTGGATGTTGATGTAGCCCTTTGTGTTGAACAGTGGCTGTGTCCCATCCATGGCGAGGGAAAGATTTGCCTTTGCAAAAATAAAATCAAGCTGTGTCAGCAGTTCCAGATTACCTTCAATCGCAAACGCATTTGCCGTTACCATGTCTGAAAGGGCAATCAGAATTTTTTCGATTTCTTCCTTTTCCTTTGCCTGCAATTCCTTGATTTTGTTATTCAGCTGAATGACACTCAAAGGCTCCATAAACAGCGTAGAGCCTGTGTTGGATTGGTCATGAATCATCCCCGGGAAGGAGCTTCTGTATTCCGCCTTTACGGGGACGCAATATCTGTCATTACGAATGGTAATGACGAAATCCTGCAGCATATTGCGGTATGCCGCGGAATTGATAACTCCGTTCAGATGATCCTTCACCCTGTCATTGGATGCCTTAATTTCGCGGCGGATATTTCGCAGCCCTGCGCTGGCATCATCCGCCACCTCCGTTTCCGAAAGGATACAGCGGCTGATTTCGTTTTCCAGCTTATCCAGAGGAGTAATCAAATCAAAATATTCATCCAGACGGGCATAGACCTCATCCTTATTTTCCTTTCTGGCATAATTTTTCACCTTGCGGCAGACATACGCAAATTCTCCCACCGCCATCAGCTCGGCGATGGAAAGAATCCCTGCCATGGAGGCGCGCTTTAACTGCGGACGGATTTCCCGAAAGCCGCCGAAGGAAGGCGTGCCCTTTTTCAGTACCATGGTGGTCGCTTCTGTTGTTTCCTCCTGCCAGATGATAATATCACTCATGGCAGCAGAAGGACGCAGTGCCGCGGCACGTTCCTTCGCCATCGGGGAAACCGCATAGCCCACCAGCTTTTCTATGATTTTGTCATATTCCAATGTATGCAATGCTTTTTCGTTCATCTTTTTAACTCCATTTATATCAAATTCCTATCATAACCCTATTCTATGACCAGTTTATCATATAAGTATACCACAATCTTCGCCTTGCTACAACGTTTCAAATTCGCCGTATCGTTTGCATTCCGCCCGAAAACCGCTTATAATGAACAGATATATCCATCGAAACCAATTTGCTTAAAAATAGAAAGGTGACACAATGAAGGTTCTTATTATCGGCGGCGGCGCATCCGGCATGATGGCGGCGCTTTCCGCAAGAAAAGAGGGTGCAGAGGTCTGTATTCTGGAACGGCAGGCGCGCGTTGGGCGAAAGCTGCTCGCAACAGGCAACGGTCGCTGCAATCTCTCCAATACAAAGCTGACAATGAAAAATTACCACGGGCAGAACGCAGCCCTTGCACAGACTGCCCTGCAATCCTTTGATACGAAAAAAACACTGGCATTTTTTCAATCCCTCGGACTGATTTCCACCGTAGAGCCAAGCGGCAAGGTCTATCCCCTTTCCGATCAGGCAGGCAGTGTGGTGGATGTACTGCGGCTCGCGTTGGAGGAAGTGGGTGTAGAGGTGCGTACCTCCTTTGAGGTAACGGCACTGAAGCGCGGCAAAAAAGGCGGCTTTCAGGTGTTTTCCAAAGAGGAAACCCTTCACGCCGATGCCGTTATCATCTGCTGCGGCGGCATGGCAGGCGCAAAGCTGGGCGGCACACAAAGCGGCTATGACCTTCTGAAAATTCAGGGGCATACCGTTACAAAGCTGTTCCCTGCACTGGTGCAGGTGAAAACGGATACTGCCTTCGTGAAGGCGCTCAAGGGTGTACGCGCGGACGGCTCTGTCCTTGTGGAGCGAAACGGGAAAATCCTTGCGGAAAACGCAGGTGAAATTCAATTTACGGATTTCGGCATCAGCGGCCCAACCGTTTTTGAAATTTCCCGCGTCATTTCCACAGGCAAAGCACCACTGACGGTGCATCTGAATCTCCTGCGCAGCCTCAGC
>JBNMGO010000273.1:0-2674 GCA_050872285.1 Anaerotignum sp. | reverse complement strand
GTGTCGAGGTTTACGATATCGACCAGATGGAGGAGTATGTCAAAAATAACCCCGTGGATGTTGCCATCCTCACACTTCCCCGTTCGCAGGCGGTGAAGGTTGCAAACGATCTGGCAAAATGGGGCGTAAAGGGCATGTGGAACTTCAGCCATGTGGATTTGCAGGTTCCCAAGGACGTTCTGGTGGAAAATGTACACCTGACGGACAGCCTCATGACCTTACTCTACAAAATCAACGAAATGTACTATAGCGGTGAAGATATGCACGAGCATCAATTAAAGGATGGTCTGCCTGTAAAACCGGTGCAGGAAAACGAAGAACCGTAAGCAACAAAAAAGCAGCAAAAAGGTAAGAAAAAAGGAGAGTCACTCTTTGCAAAAAGGTGTGGCTTCTCTTTTTGTTTGCAAAAGATTTGGAAAAAAGTCTGCATATGAAACGTACAAAGGAGGAATGACCGTGGATGTAGCGGCAATCAAGGATAAACCATATTATTTTTCCAACCACGCCCTGAAACGCCTGATTGTTCCCATGATTATTGAGCAGTTTCTTGCCATTCTGGTCGGCATGTCCGACTCGATCATGGTTGCAACCGTAGGGGAACACGCAGTTTCGGGTGTCTCTCTGGTGGATAATATTTTCGTTCTGCTGATTTATTTATTTGCAGCCCTCGCAACAGGCGGCTCTGTTGTCATGGGGCAGTATCTGGGGCAGAATAAGCATGAAAAAGCGAATAAGGCAGTCAATCAGCTCATTTTGTTTACGGCGCTGTTTGCGCTCTGCATCATGATTGGGCTGTACCTGACCAGAAACCTGATTTTGCATCGGGTGTTCGGTGCGATTGAAGCGGATGTTATGCAGGCATCCAAAACGTATCTGCTCATCGTTTCGGCATCCATCCCCTTTATCGCCCTGTATAACGCAGGCGCGGCAGTCTTCCGTACCATGGGCAATTCCAAGGTGCCGATGTATCTTTCCATGATGATGAACGCCATCAACGTGGGCGGCAACGCCATTCTCATTTTCGGCTTCGGCATGGGCGTCGCAGGCGCGGCAACCTCGACCCTTGTTTCCCGTGTCATTGCTGCTGTTGTGATTCTTTTTCTGCTCAGCTCTCCCGAGCATCTGCTGCATCTGGAGCGTCCGTTCTCCCTGAAACTGGATTTCGGTATGCTGAAAAAGATTGCCTATATCGGCATCCCCAACGGTCTGGAAAACGGCATGTTCCAGCTTGGGAAAATCATGGTACTCAGCATGATTACAGGCTTCGGCACGGCGGCAATCGCAGCCAATGCCGTTTCCAATATCATCGCAACCTTTCAGGTGCTTCCGGGGATGTCTGTCGGTATGGCAGTCATCACCGTCTGCTCGCGTTGTGTCGGGGCAGGGGATTATGAAGCCACAAGGTATTACACCCGTAAAATCCTGAAGCTGGTACATATCCTGATTATCGTTTTCAGCGTGACCACGCTTGTGGCACTGCCCGGCATCATGCACCTGTATAACCTTTCCGATGATGCCATGACCTTTACCAAGCAGATTATCTGGTATCACGGTACCTGTTGCATGCTGATCTGGCCCGAAGCATTTACCCTGCCGAATACCCTGCGTGCCGCCAGTGATGTAAAGTTCTGCATGATTCTGTCGATTATCTCCATGTGGGTGTTCCGTATCGCCTTCAGCTATATCATTGCTGTCAGAATGGGCATGGGCGTTCTCGGCGTCTGGATTGCGATGTCCATCGACTGGGTGGTGCGCGCCATCCTCTTTATCATCCGCTATCGTGGGAAAAGATGGCAGCATAAAAGCATTGCATAAAAAAATGAAGTCAAAAGGTGCGCCCAAATAAGAAACCTTGAATTCTGAAATGCTGAAAGTTACGGCTATTGCGTCAGTTCCCCTTGGCAGCCTAAGTCAAAGGATGCCTGCGGGAAACTTCCTTGTATCCGCAGTCTTTCAGCTATTTCATTTTCTTCATGTTTTCTTATTGGAACACACCTAAAAAGGCTCCCTTCATACGAGGGAGCCTTGCTGTTATCATTTACTTAAAATAGGAATACCCATAAATCTTCCCCTTCTGGGGCGTTTCTCCATGCTTTGCCTCCACCAGCTCGGAAACGGTTACAAGCTCATACCCCTGCTTCTGCAAATAAGGTACAAGGGTTGCCGTTGCCTCCGCGGTAGAGCCGTAAATCCCGTGCATCAGGATAACCTTCCCATCCAGATCTCCTGCGGATTTCACCACATTCACAACTGCCTTGGCGTCTCTGCTCTTCCAGTCGAGCGTATCAATCGACCAGAGGTAGATGGACATCGGCAGTTGTTTTTTCACGCTGTCCTTGCAGTTGCCGTAGGGCGGACGGAAAATAGCAGGATCTCTGCCAAGCACCTTGCGGAAGGCAGCAGCGGTTTTCTGCACATCCGCCGTAATTTCCGCATTGGTCAGCTTATTGAAATTCTTATGATCATAGGAATGGCTCCCAACCTCACAGCCGAGTGCTTCCTCCCGTTTCACCACATCGGGATATTTTTCCACCAGACTGCCGAGGTCAAAGAAGGTTGCCCGTGCGTCATATTTTTCCAGAACATCCAGAATCGCATTGGTCGCCTTGGGGTTCGGACCGTCATCGTAGGTCAGCGCAACCATCTTTTTGTTGCGGATTTCCTTGGGAACGGG
>JBNMGO010000263.1:0-2758 GCA_050872285.1 Anaerotignum sp. | reverse complement strand
GGCTCAGGCGTTTTTTTCGCTCCAGAAGGGCTTCTTCCTCACCCTCCTGCAAAGCCGCCGCTTCAATTTCTTCCTTCTGAAACCGCAGCATATCCATCCGCTGTTCTCTCTGGCTTTCATCCCCAATCAGAATTGCAAGCTGCTTTTCCAGCTCCTTCAGCCTTTGCCAGCTATTTTTGTATTCCTCCATTGCTTCGCCAAAGCCTGCGCCGCAGAAACGATCCAGCAGGCGAATATGCTTCGCCGGGTTTAAAAGGGACTGATGCTCATGCTGTCCGTAAATATCAATCATATCCTCGGCAATGTCCTTCAGCATGCCGACCGTCACCGTAGAGCCGTTGATGCGGCAGACGGATTTTCCCGTTTCGCTGAGCGTACGGGTAATCAGAAGTGTGCCGTCCTCCTCGGGCGCAATGCCGTTTTCCGCAAGCTTTTCCGCAAGTGCCTGCGATTGTACGGAAAACAACGCCTCGACCGCCGCCTGCTTTTCGCCGTGGCGCAGAAAATCCTTCCCTGCTCTGCCGCCAAGCGCAAACTGCAAAGAATCAATAATCATGGATTTGCCGGCACCCGTTTCGCCCGTCAGAATATTCAGCCCATCCCCGAAGGAGATTTCGCTTTCCTTAATCAGCGCCGCATTTCTGATATGCAGATGTTCCAGCATAAAGCGTCCCCCCTTCAGGCACTATGGATGATGCGGTACAGCTTTTCGATGATGACTGCCGCCTGATTATGCGTCCGCACCACGCAGAAAACGGTATCATCCCCGGCAATCGTGCCAAGAATCTCGCTGTTCTGCATGTTATCGAGCGCAACGGCAACCGCCATGCCCATGCCGTCCAGTGTTTTCACAACAATCATGTTCTGTGCATAGTCCATTTTCAGCACAGCCTCTTTGAATACGCGTGTCAGTCTCTCGGTCACTTCCGTGTCATTGCCCGTAATCACGGCATATTTCTGCCGTCCCTTTTCCGTTGCAATTTTCGTCAGCTTCATTTCGCGGATATCACGGGAAACCGTTGCCTGCGTCACCACAAAGCCTTCCTCGCAAAGTCTCTGTGCCAGTTCATCCTGCGTTTCAATATCATAATTTTCAATCAGTTCCAAAATTTTTGCATGTCTGGCGATCTTCATCGCACTACCCCTCCTTACTGTTTCAGAAAGATATCGAAAGGCTGTCCGTTCAGCCGTCCTTATTTCAATTTATGCCGCAAAACATCGTAAAAGCTCTGCGGTTTTGTCTTGATAATCGTGGTGCAGACCTCCGCGCGGCGAATCTGCACAACGTTTTTCCCTGTCAGAGTGAAGTTATTCTGCCCGTCCGCACTGACCGTAAAGGGCGTATCCTCTCTGCTCGGCTTCACCTCAACCGTAATCACGTCATCCGCAGAAACCACAATAGGTCTGCTTGTAAGCGTATGCGGCGAAATGGGCGTAATCGCAATAATCCGTGCATCTGCCTTCAGCACAGGTCCCCCTGCGGAAAGGTTATAGGCAGTTGAGCCTGTCGGCGTACAGATAATAACGCCGTCCGCAAGCAGGGTATCCACAAATTCATCATTGACAAAAACGTGGAACTCCAGAATTTTATACAAATCGCGCGTAATGCAGATATCATTCAAAGCAATGATGCCCTCCGTGCGTTCATCCCCCTTGGCAATGCTGCAGGTCAGCATCATGCGTTTTTCCAACTTAAAATCTCCGCTTAGCACCTTATCAATCGCCGTTTCGGCGTAGTTTTTATCCTCTGCCGTCAGAAAGCCGAGCGTCCCCAGATTGATGCCCAGAATCGGCTTTTCAAACTTCGCCGTTCTTCTGCCGATGCCAAGCAGTGTCCCATCACCGCCAAGCGAAATCAGCAAATCACTGTTCTGATACAGCTCCGTTTCCGTCTGCGCATACTGCGGCAGGTCTGCCAGATCCGCCACCGCTTCGGAAAGGCGCGGTTCACAGCCCTTTTCCTCCAGATAACGCACCAGACGCTTTGTCACTGCCAGTCCCTTATCCTTCTGCACATTCGGTAAAATTGCTACTTTTTTCATCTTCCGCACCTCATTTCTCGCCCGAAAGGATTTTATGCGATTCCGCAACAACGGTATCCACCCTTGCCTGCACCTCGTCCTCGCGCATGCCGCTCTGGCTCTTATCCAGATAAATGAGATATTCGATATTGCCTTCGGGGCCTTTAATCGGGGAGAAATCCAGACCGAGAATCCCAAGCTTCTGCGTGCGGACATAGTTCACAATCATCTCAATGACTTCGCGATGCACGCTGCTGTCTCTGACAACGCCCTTCTTGCCGACCTTCTCTCTCCCTGCTTCAAACTGCGGCTTAATCAGACAGACCAGCTGTCCCTTTTCCCCTAGAACGCCAAGCACCGCAGGCAGCACCTTTGTCAGGGAAATAAAGGAAACATCAATCGATGCAAAATCCCCTTCATCCGGCACCTGCTCATGCGTCACATATCTTACGTTTGTTTTTTCCAGACAAACGACTCTTTCGTCATTTCTTAATTTCCATGCAAACTGTCCGTAGCCAACATCACTGGCATAAACCTTGCTTGCGCCGTTTTGCGGCATACAATCCGTAAAGCCGCCGGTCGATGCGCCGATATCCAGACAGATTTTCCCATCCAGACGGATGCCGAACACATCCATTGCCTTTTCCAGCTTATAGCCGCCGCGGCTGACATATTTCATCTGATTCCCTTTTACCTCAAGCTTGGCTGTCACCGCAACCTTCGTGCCTGCCTTATCC